>JAFAYN010000269.1 GCA_019240375.1 Gemmatimonadota bacterium | reverse complement strand
ATGGCGCAGCAGAACTGGCCGGACGCGCTGTGGATCGTGCGGCACGGGGAGAGCGCGGGGAACGTGGCGCGCGACGCCGCCACCGAGGCGGGGCTGCCGATGATCGACATCGCCATGCGCGACGTGGACGTCCCGCTGAGCGAACTGGGCGAGCGGCAGGCGCGCTCGGTGGGGCGGTGGTTCGCGTCGCTCCCGGAGGACCAGCGCCCCACCGTGGTGCTGGTCTCCCCGTACCTGCGCGCCCTGCGCACGGCCGAGCTGATCCGCGAGGTGGGCGGCCTGGCCGACGAGGCGGGCGACTTCACCGTGGACGAGCGGCTGCGCGAAAAGGAGTTCGGGGTCCTCGACCGGCTCACCCACGTGGGGATCTCGCAGCGCTTCCCGGAGCAGGCGGAGTTCCGGCGCCTCCTCGGCAAGTTCTACCACCGCCCGCCCGGCGGCGAGAGCTGGTGCGACGTGATCCTGCGGCTGCGCAGCGCGCTCGACACCGTCTCGCTCCACCACCGCGGCGAGCGGGTGCTGGTGGTCTGCCACCAGGTGATCGTGCTCTGCCTGCGCTACCTGCTGGAGTGCATGACCGAGGAGCAGATCCTCGCCATCGACCGCGAGGGGGAGGTTGCCAACTGCTCCGTCACCTCGTACGAGTTCGACCGCTCGCTGGGGAAGCAGGGGAAGATGGCGCTGCGGACGTACAACTTCGTCGCGCCGCTGGTGGAGGAGGGGACGCCCGTCACCTCGAAGCCCGACGCGCGGGTGGCCGCCCGATGAGCGCCGCGACCGCGAGGGCGCGCAAGGTCACCCCGGCGCTGCTCCGCTCCCTGGCGCTCCCGCGCCCCGACCAGGAGGGGGACAAGGAGACCCGGGGGCGGGTGATGGTGGTGGGCGGCGCGGTGGAGATGTCCGGCGCGCTGGTGCTGGCCGGGATCGCGGCGCTGCGGGCCGGGGCGGGGAAGCTCCAGCTGGCGACGTGCGAGAGCATCGTCCCCGTGGTGGGGGTGACGGTGCCAGAAGCGCTGGTGGTGCGCCTCCCCGAGACCCGGGAAGGGGGGATCGACCCCCGCGCCGCGAAAACGGTGACCGAGCGGGGGAGCCGGGTGGACGCGCTCCTCCTCGGGCCGGGGATGATGGACGAGGAGGCGGTCGTCGCCCTCGCCCGCCGTGTGCTCGCGGAGCTTGATGGGCCGGCCGTGGTGCTCGACGCCGCGGCGACGTCGGTCCTGCGGGACGTGCCAGACGCGCTGCACCGGCTGGAGGGGCGCGCCGTCGTCACCCCGCACGCCGGGGAGATGGCGCAGCTCCTGGGGCTGGAGAAGGAGGAGGTGTCCGCCGACCCGCTCGCCGTCGCCCGACGCGCCGCCGCGGAGCTGCGCTGCGTGGTGGCGCTCAAGGGGAGCGAGACGTACGTGGTCGCGCCGGAGGGCGAGGCGTACCGCTACGACTCGGGCGGCGTCGGGCTGGCGACCTCCGGCTCGGGCGACACGCTGGCGGGGATCGTCGCGGGGCTGGCGGCGCGCGGTGCGGACCCGGTGCGGGCGGCGGTCTGGGGGGTGGCGCTGCACGGAGGCGCCGGCAACGTGCTGGCGAAGCGGATGGGGCCGCTGGGCTTCCTCGCGCGCGAGCTGCTGGACGAGATCCCCGGGGTGATGACGCGTCTTTCGCGGAGGGGAGGACGATGAGCGGGGGGTACGACGCGGTGGTGGTGGGCTCCGGTCCCAACGGGCTCGCCGCCGCCATCACGCTGGCGCAGGCGGGGCGGCGGGTGCTGGTCCGCGAGATGATGGACACCCCCGGCGGCGGGCTACGCTCCATGCCGCTGACCTTCCCCGGCTTCGTGCACGACGTGTGCTCGGCGGTGCACCCGCTGGGCGTCTCCTCCCCCTTCTTCCTGAGCCTCCCGCTGCACGAGCACGGGCTGGAGTGGGTGTACTCCCCCGCCAGCATGGCCCACCCGTTCGACGACGGGAGTGCGGCGGTGCTGGAGCGCTCGCTGGAAGCCACCGGCGCCACCCTCGGCAGCCGCCACGACGCGAAGGCGTGGCGCCGGATGATGGAGCCCTTCGTGGACGGCTGGCTGGAGCTGGCGGCGGGGATCCTGAGCCCGCTCCGCTTCCCCCAACACCCCTTCCTGATGGCGCGTTTCGGGCTGCTGGCGGTCCGCTCCGCCGTCCGCGTAGCGACGGGCCACTTCGAGGGGGAGCACGCCCGTGCCCTGTTCGCGGGGAGCGCGGGGCACTCGGTGGTGCCGCTCGACCGCCCGCCCACGGCCGCCTTCGGGCTGACGCTGACGCTCGCCGGGCACGCGGTGGGGTGGCCGGTGGCCCGCGGCGGGTCGCAGTCCATCGCCGACGCGCTGATCTCGTACCTGCGCTCGCTGGGCGGGGAGATCCGGACCGGGGCGCCGGTGGAGAACATCGACGAACTGGCGCCGGTCCGCACCATCCTCCTCGACCTGACCCCACGCCAGATCCTCCGCGTCGCCGGGCACCGCCTCCCCGACCGCTACCGCCGGGCGCTGGAGCGCTTCCGCTACGGGCCGGGCTCGTTCAAGGTGGACTGGGCGCTCGATGGGCCGATCCCCTGGAAGGCGCCGGAGTGCGCCCGGGCGGGGACGGTGCACGTCGGGGGGACGCTCGCCGAGATCGTCGCCTCGGAAGACGCGCCCTCGGAGGGGCGGATCTCGGAGCGCCCCCTGGTCCTGGTCGGCCAGCCGACGCTCTTCGACCGCACCCGCGCCCCCGAGGGGAAGCACGTCGCCTGGGGGTACTGCCACGTCCCCTTCGGGAGCGGCGTGGACATGACGGAGCGGATCGAGGCGCAGGTGGAGCGGTTCGCGCCGGGGTTCCGCGACCTGATCCTGGAGCGCCGCTCGATGGGCCCCGTCGCGCTGGAGCGGCACGACCCCAACCTGGTGGGCGGGGACATCAGCGGGGGGATGATGGACGTGCGGCAGCTCTTCTTCCGCCCCACCGCCCGGCCGTGGCCGTACCCCACCCCCATCGAGGGGGTGTACGTCTGCTCGTCGTCCACCCCTCCGGGGGGCGCGGTGCACGGGATGTGCGGCTACTACGCCGCCCGCTCGGCGCTGGGGGAGAGCCTGGACCCGCCCATCCCGGAGTGAGGTGAACATCCCGCCGCGCCCGGTGAACATCCCCGCCGGGCGCGGGTATTCCAGGCACCGGCAGCGCAAACACCTGGCTCCACCCGATCGCCGCTACGACAGATGCTCTCTTCGGAAGACAAGAAGGCCCTGGTCTGGATCGACGACGAACACGACTCGCCGCTCGCCCGCGAGCGCGAGGGGGTGGAGCGCGCCGGGATCTACCTCCTGGAGGGGCGCTTCCACGTGGCGGCGCACACCAGCCCGGCGGCGGCGAGGCTGCGGGAGCGGGGTGCGCTCCACGTCGCCGACCTGAGCTGGGCGCGGCGGAACCCCGCGTGGGGGACGGCGGGCTCCGGCTCGCTGTACTCCTTCGCCGGGGCGGACTTCGCCGCGCTGCGCCCGCGCGACGCCGTCCGCGCCTTCCGTCCCTCGTTCCATCCCAACTGATACGTGCTTTCGTAGCACAGCTTTCGGACGCGCACCCCGAGGCCCTGGACGATCACGTCCGGGGCCTCGTCGTTTTCCCCCGTTGCGCGGCGCTGCCGGAAACGGAAGATTGCGGGCGAGGGCCGCCGCGCCGACCGGAGCTGCGCGGACCCGGACCACCCAGGCGAGAGGTGCCGATGAGCGACGCGGGAAACCCCGGAACCCCCGATCCCGGCGGGATCAGCCGAAGGACCTTCCTCCACTCCGCCGCCGTGGCCGGGATCGCCGCCGCCGCGGACACGCACGGCCTGAAGCGGACCGGCGGCGCCCCGGCGGCCGCAGTCGCGGAAGCGCGCCACGTGATCCCGCCCTTCGAGCTGGAAGAGGCCACCATCCAGCAGCTCCAGGAGGGGATGCGCTCCGGGCGCTACACCGCCCGCTCCCTGGTGGAGGCATACCTGGGGCGTATCGAGCAGCTCGACAAACAGGGGCCGTCGCTACGGCAGGTGCTGGAGACCAACCCCGACGCCCTCGCGATCGCCCGCCAGCTCGACGACGAGCGGAAGGCCGGGCGCGTTCGCGGGCCGCTGCACGGGATCCCGGTGCTGGTCAAGGACAACATCGACACCGCCGACCGGATGACCACCACCGCCGGGTCGCTGGCGCTGGAGGGCTCCATCGCCCCGCGCGACTCGTTCGTGGCGGAGCGGCTGCGCGCGGCCGGCGCGGTCATCCTGGGGAAGACCAACCTGAGCGAGTGGGCCAACTTCCGCTCCACGCGCTCGTCCAGCGGGTGGAGCGGGCGGGGAGGGCAGGGGCTCAACCCGTACGTGCTGGACCGCTCCCCCTGCGGCTCCAGCTCCGGCTCGGGCGCCGCGGTGGCCGCGAGCTACGCCGCCGTGGCGGTGGGGACGGAGACGGACGGCTCCATCGTCTGCCCCTCGTCCTCCAACTCGGTGGTGGGGATCAAGCCGACGCTGGGGCTGGTCAGCCGCTCCGGTATCATCCCCATCGCCCACAGCCAGGACACGGCCGGCCCGATGGCGCGCACCGTGACCGACGCGGCGATCCTGCTGGGCGCCCTCGCCGGGGCGGATCCGCGCGACCCGGACACCGCCGCCAGCCGCGGCCGTGCCCAGAACGACTACACCCGCTTCCTCGACCCGAACGGGCTGCGGGGGGCGCGGCTCGGGATCGCCCGCAAGAAGTTCTTCGGCTACAGCAACGAGATGGACCGGCTGGCCAACGAGGCGATCGAGGTGATGCGCCGGCAGGGCGCCGTGATCGTCGATCCGGCGGAGATCCCCCACAACGGGGAGTACGACGAGGGTGAGTTCACCGTACTCCTGTACGAGTTCAAGGCCGACCTGAACAGGTACCTGGCCGGCCTGGGTCCGAACGCGCGCGTTCGCTCGCTCAAGGACGTGATCGCCTTCAACGAGCAGCACCGCGACCGCGAGATGCCCTACTTCGGCCAGGAGATCATGCTCATGGCGCAGGAAAAGGGGCCGCTCACCGACAAGGCCTATCGCGACGCCCTGGCCCGCAACCGCCGCCTGGCGGGCGCGGAGGGGATCGACGCGGTGATGGCCCGGCACCGGCTGGACGCCATCGTGGTCCCCACGGCCAATCCACCCTGGACCATCGACCTGGTCAACGGCGACCACTCCACCGGGGGGAGCTCCACCCCCGCGGCGGTGGCCGGGTACCCGCACGTCACCGTCCCGGCAGGGTACGCCTTCGGGGCGCCGGTGGGGATCTCGTTCATGGGGCGCGCCTGGAGCGAGCCCACCCTCGTCAAGCTGGCGTACGCGTACGAGCAGGCCAGCCGGATGCGCCGGCCGCCGCGCTTCCTCCCGCACATGGAGATGCCGGTGCCCTGAGCGGGTCGGGCGCCGCCCCGAATCCAGGGGCGGCGCCGACTGGCCGGAAGCGGGGCGATGCCTTAGATTCGCGCCGTCCCGACGACCCAACCCTTTCACGAGGACGACATACAGTGGGAAAGCTCTTCTTTCACATGGGCGTGTTCGCCCTGGTCACCCTGGCCGTCTACGCCGCGTGCCTGTGGCTGGTCCGCTTCGAGGACAAGCGCCAGGCCCGGCACCGTCGCTGACCCCCTGACGACGTACGGGCGCCGGTGATCCCGGCGCCCGGTCCCCCTCCTCTCCGCCCCTTCCAGCTCCCCTTCGCGGGCGTCGCTCCCGGTCCCTTCCCGACGGTCGGCGAGCACGAAACGTGCACCGCTCCACCGGGCATCCTCCGATGGCGCCGGCCCCGCAGGTGCGTCCCACGACACGAGCCGTTTCGCGGAGATCCCGTGCCCGAACCGATGTCCCACGACCGGAACACGCACCACTCGCCGGAGGCTCGCGCGTGGGCCGGGATGGTGTTACTCTAGGAAACGAGGACGGCGCCCGGACCGGTCCGTCGGAGGAGAGCGGCGCCCGTACGGGCAAGGAGCACACGTCGCACAGGAGGAGGTCGCTACATGAGAAAGCCGATCAGCAAGCATGCACTTCGCCGCGCCATGGAGCGCGTTCAGGCTGAAGGGTTCCTGCAGTGGAGCGAGCCGGTGGGGACGGTGGTGGACCGCGTCTGGCACGAGATGGAGAAGGAAGCGTTCAACGGGAAGAAGCCGGCCGCCGGCCGCGCCCCCGTCCGCAAGCGGGCGACCGTCGGCGCCGGCGCCCCGGTGGGGGTCGCCGCGGGCCCGTCCGACCCGGCCGCGGAGGAATAGCCTCCCGCGCCCCGATTCGAGGGTTCCGTTGAGCAGGGCAGGGCATACGCCGGAGAGCCCCGGGAAACCCCGGGGCTCTCTCCGTGCGGAGCTCCTGTTCGAGCTGTCCTTCCTCGCGCTCGCCTCGGTCCTCCTCGCGCTCTTCGCCACGGCGGTCCTGGGGCTCTCCCCCTTCCGGGGCGGGCGCTCCCTCTGGCTGGTCCTCCTCCTGGCGGTCGCGGACGTCGCGGTGTTCGTGGGGCTGGGGAGCTACCTGGTCAACCGCCTGGTGATCCGCCCGATCTCCGAGGCGGCCTCCGCCGCCACCGCCATCGCGGACGGCGACTACGAGCGGCGCGTCCCCCCCGGCGAGACCCGCGAGACCGACGCCCTCGCGGCAGCCCTCAACCGGCTCACCGACCAGCTCCTCCACGACCAGACCCGCCTGGCCGAGAACGTCCGCTCGCTCGACGAGACCAACCGGGTTCTGATCGACACCCAGCGCGACCTGGTGCAGGCCGAGAAGCTCGCCTCCATCGGCCGGCTCGCCGCCGGGGTCGCACACGAGATCGGCAACCCGCTGGGCGCGCTGCTGGGGTACGCCGGGGTGCTCCGCCGGCGCGGGGGCGACGCCGAGCTGCTGGGGGGGCTGGAGCGGGAGGCGCGCCGGATCGACCGGATCGTGCGCAGCCTCCTCCAGTACGCCCGTCCCCACCACGCCCCCCGCGAGCGGGTGGACCTGAACGAGTCGGTGCGCCGCGTGGTCGCGCTCCTCCGCGAGCAGGGGCGCCTGGGCGGAGTGGACGTGCGGCTCCAGCTCGACCCGGCCGTCCCGCCGATCCGGGCCGTGGTGCACGACGTCGACCAGGTGTTCGTCAACCTGCTCACCAACGCCGAGCTGGCCATGGAGGGGAGCGGCCGGCTCACCGTGCACACCACGGTGAAGCACTTCGACCCGGAGCGCCGCATCGCGCCCCGCCGCGCCGACGACCCGCCCGGGGTGGACTACTCGCACCTGCGCCGTACCCGCCGTGCCTCGCTGCGCGACGCCAACCGGCTGGAGGCGGGGGACGAGATCGCGCAGGTGCTGGTGGCCGACACCGGCCCCGGGATCCCCGCCGAGCACCTGGAAGCCATCTTCGATCCCTTCTTCACCACCCGCCAGCCGGGGGAGGGGACCGGGCTGGGGCTCGCCATCGTCGCCAGCACGGTCACCGAGTTCGGCGGGCGCATCGAGGTCTCCTCCGCCGACGGGGGCGGAGCCGTCTTCACCCTTTCCTTTCCCACCGACGGAGAAGAATCGTGAGCTCGGGCCGCATCCTGGTGATCGACGACGAGGCGGGGCTCCGCCACACCCTCACCCTCCTCCTGCGCGAGGAAGGGTACGAGGTCGCCACGGCCGAGGACGGCGAGGCCGGGCTCCGCAGCGCCCTGGCCGAGCCGCCCGACATCGTCCTGTGCGACGTGCGGATGCCCCGCCTGGACGGGCTCCAGTTCCTGGACCGCTACCAGGAGGCCGGAGGGACGGCACTGGTGGTGGTGATGAGCGCGTACGGCTCGCTCGACACCGCCATGGAGGCCATGCGGCGCGGCGCGTACGACTACGTGTCCAAGCCCTTCAACGCCGACGAGATCATCCTCACCGTCCGCAAGGCGCAGGAGCGCGAGCAGCTTCGGCGCGAGGTGGTCCGGCTGCGCCGGGAGGTGGGAGAGGTCGAGGGGTTCGAGGAGGTGGTGGGGCGCTCGCAGGTGATGCGCGAGGCGATGGAGCTGGCCTCCCGCGTGGCGCCGTACCCCTCGACGGTGCTCGTCACCGGGGAGAGCGGGACGGGGAAGGAGGCGATCGCCCGGGCCATCCACCGGGCCTCGCCGCGGCACGGCGGGGCCTTCGTGGCGGTCAACTGCGGGGCGATCCCCGAGAACCTGCTGGAGTCGGAATTGTTCGGCCACGAGAAGGGGGCCTTCACCGGGGCCGACCGGGCGCGCGAGGGGCTGTTCGCCGAGGCCGACGGGGGGACGCTCTTCCTGGACGAGATCGGGGAGATGCCCCTCCCGCTCCAGGTCAAGCTGCTCCGGGTGCTGCAGGAGCGCCGCGTGCGCCGGGTGGGCGGCTCCGCCGAGGAGCCGGTGGACGTGCGGGTGCTTGCGGCCACCTCGCGCGACCTGGTGGAGGAGGTGCAGGAGGGGCGCTTCCGCGACGACCTGTTCTACCGGGTCAACGTGGTGCAGATCCACCTCCCCCCGCTCCGCTCCCGCCCCGAGGACATCCCCCTCCTGGCCAACCACTTCCTCCGCCGGCACTCCGCGCGCTTCGGCCTGGAGTTCCGGGAGCTCCCCGCCGCGCTGATCCCCACGCTGGCCGCCTACGCCTGGCCCGGGAACGTGCGCGAGCTGGAGAACGTGGTCGAGCGCGCCCTGATCCTTTCCGGCGGCGAGGTCCGCGAGGAGCACCTCCCGGCGCACGTCCGCACCGGGGCGCACCCCTTCCACCTCGGCCCGGACGACGCCGACCTCTCGGTGAAGCGGCGCCTCCCCTCGCTGGAGCGGGAGCTGATCGCGCGGGCGCTGGAGCGCACCCAGGGGAACCGCACCCGCGCGGCGGAGCTCCTGGAGCTCTCGGTGCGGGCGCTCTCCTACAAGAT
>JAFAYN010000202.1 GCA_019240375.1 Gemmatimonadota bacterium | reverse complement strand
CGTCGTCGCCGACGAGTGGAGCGCGGAAGTGCTCCTGCGGGAGCTGTCGGCGCTGTACGCCGCGTACCTGGCGGGCGCGGAGTCGCCCCTCCCGGAGCCGGCGGTGCAGTACGCCGACTACGCGGCCTGGCAACGGCGGGTGCTGCGGGGCGAGACGCTGGACCGGGAGCTTGCCTGGTGGCGGGAGCGGCTGGCGGGCGCGCCGGCGCTCCTGGAGCTTCCCACCGACCACCCCCGCCCCGCGGTGCAGAGCCACCGGGGGGCGCACGAGCGGATGGAGCTGCCGGCCGGGCTGTCGGAGCGGCTGCACGCCCTGGGGCGCGGCGAGGGAGCGACGCTCTTCATGACGCTGCTCGCCGCCTGGCAGGTGCTGCTGGCCAAGTACACCGGGAGCGAGGACGTGGTGGTCGGCACCCCCATCGCCGGGCGCACCCGCGGCGAGGTAGAGGGATTGATCGGCTTCTTCGTCAACACGCTCGTGCTGCGTACGGATCTGTCGGGCGAGCCCACCTTCCGCGAAACGCTTCGGCGGGTGCGGGAGACCACGCTGGGCGCGTACGAGCACCAGGAGCTTCCCTTCGAGCGGCTGGTGGAGGAGCTGCAGCCGGAGCGCAGCCTGGACCACGCGCCCCTCTTCCAGGTGATGCTCGTACTCCAGGGCGCGGATCGCGAGCGCGGAGGAGCCGCCCTGCCGGGGGTGGAGATGCGCGGGCTGGCGACGGAGAGCGGGACGAGCAAGTTCGACCTGACGCTCTTCGCGACCCCGCAGGCGGAAGGCCTCGGCGTCGCGCTGGAGTACGACGCCGACCTGTTCGAGCCGGGCACCATCCGGTGGATGCTGGGCCACTTCGCGCGGGTGCTGGAGCAGGTGGCCGCCGACGCGGACGTGCGCCTGTCGGAGCTGGAGCTGCTGGGCGAGGAGGAACGCCGGGTGCTGGAGGGGTGGAACCGGACGGCGGCGGAGTACCCGGCGGACCGCTGCGTCCACGAGCTGTTCGAGGCGCGGGTGGAGCGCGCGCCGGACGCGGTGGCCCTGGTCTCCGGCGGGGAGGCGCTCACCTACCGGGAGCTGAACGAGCGGGCCAACCGGCTCGCCCACCACCTCGTCGGGCTGGAGGTGGGGCCGGACGCGCGCGTGGCGCTCTGCCTGGAGCGGGGGCCGGAGATGGTGACCGCCCTGATGGGGATCCTCAAGGCGGGCGGGGCGTACGTCCCGCTCGACCCGGCGTACCCGGCCGAGCGCCTGGCGTACATGCTGGCCGACTCCGCGGCGCGGGTGCTGGTGACGCAGGCAAGCCTGGCGGATCGGCTCCCCGCCGATGGCATCCGGGTGGTCCGGGTGGACACGGACGCAGCCCGCATCGCGAGGGAGAGCAGCACGTACCCGTGGGTCCCGGTCGGGCCCGACAACCTGGCCTACGTCGTCTACACCTCCGGGAGTACGGGGCGACCCAAGGGCGTGGCGATGCCGCACCGGCCGCTGGTCAACCTGCTGGCGTGGCAGGGGCGCGACTGGCGCGCCCCGGAGGCCGCGACCACGCTCCAGTTCGCCCCCGTCAGCTTCGACGTTTCCTTCCAGGAGCTCTTTTCCTGCTGGACCTCGGGGGGGCGGGTGGTGCTGATCGAGGACGAGCAGCGCTACGACCCCGCCGCGCTGCTGGAGACCATGGAGTGCGAGGGGGTGGAGCGGCTCTTCCTCCCCGGGGTGGCGCTGCAGCACCTGGCCGAGGAGGCCGTCGCCCGCGGGATCGTCCCTTCGCGGCTGCGCGAGGTGCTGACCTCCGGCGAGGCGCTGCGCGTCACCGGGCCGATGCGCCGCTGGTTCGCCGCGCTGAGTGCGCCGCTGCACAACCAGTACGGCCCCTCCGAGACGCACGTGGTCACCGCCCGCGCCCTGGAGGGCGACCCCGATGGGTGGCCGCTCCTCCCCCCCATCGGCGCGCCGGTCGCCAACACCGCCTGCTACGTGCTGGACCGCCACCTGGCGCCGGTGCCGGCCGGCGTCCCCGGCGAGCTGTACCTGGGCGGGGTGTCCCTGGCGCGCGGCTACCTGGACCGGCCGGAGCTGACGGCGGCGCGCTTCGTCCCCGATCCGTTCGCCGCGGAGCCTGGAGCGCGGCTGTATCGCTCGGGCGACCGCGCGCGCTGGCTCCCCACGGGCGAGCTGGAGTTCCTGGGGCGGGCCGACGAGCAGGTCAAGCTGCGCGGCTTCCGCATCGAGCCCGGCGAGATCGAGGCGGCGCTGGAAGTGTGGCCCGCGGTGCGCGAGGCGGCCGTGGTGGTGCGGGAGGACCAGCCCGGCACCGAAGGGCGGCGCCTGGTGGCCTACGTGGTCGCGGACGAGGGGGCGGAGGTCGCCCCCGCGGAGCTGCGGGCGCACCTCAAGGAGCGGCTGCCGGAGTACATGGTCCCCGCCGTCTTCGTGGTGCTGGACGCGCTCCCGCTCACCCCCAGCGGCAAGGTGGACCGCCGCGCCCTCCCCGCGCCGGAGCACGCCCCCGCGGAGGAAGCGTACCTCGCCCCCCGGGCGCCGCTGGAGGAAACGCTGGCGGGGATCTGGGCCGAGGTGCTGAAGACCGGGCGGGTGGGGGTGAACACCAACTTCTTCGACCTCGGCGGGCACTCCCTCCTGCTCACCCGGGTGCAGGCGGCGATCCGGGAGCGGCTGGGCCGGGAGGTCCCCATCGTCGACCTGTTCCGCTTCCCCACGGTGGCGGCGCTGGCCGGGCACCTGGGCGGCGCGGCGGAAGCCGCCCCGGCGCCCCGGACGGACCGCGAGCGAGCGAGCGATCCGGACGGCGCGATCGCGATCGTCGGGATGGCGGGGCGCTTCCCGGGCGCGCCGGACGTGGCGACGTTCTGGAGCAACCTCCGCGAGGGGGTCCACTCCATCACCTTCTTCGACGACGCGGAGCTGGAGGCGGGGGGCGTGGACCCGGCGCTCCTCCGCGACCCGGCGTACGTCCGGGCGGCGGGGGTGCTGGAGGAGATCGAGCTGTTCGACGCCGCCTTCTTCGGCTTCAATCCGCGCGAGGCGGAGATCCTCGACCCGCAGCAGCGCCACTTCCTGGAAGTCACCTGGGAGGCGCTGGAGAACGCCGGCCACGCGCCCGGGACCACGCGGGAAGCGGTGGGGGTCTACGCCGGGTCGTCCGCCAGCGACTACCTCACCCGCCACGTCCTCACCCACCCCGAGCTGGTGGAAGCGCTGGGGAGCCTCCAGGTGGACCTGGGGAACGGCAAGGACTTCCTCGCCTCGCGCGCCGCCTACAAGCTGGACCTGCGCGGCCCCGCGCTCAACGTGCAGACGGCGTGCTCCACCGGGCTGGTCGCCGTCCACGTGGCCTGCCGGGCGCTCGCTGCCGGCGAGTGCGACGTGGCCGTCGCGGGCGGGGTCGGAATCCGGCTGCGCGGCGGCTACCTGTACACCCCGGGAGGGATCCTCTCGCCCGACGGGCACTGCCGCGCCTTCGACGCCCGCTCGGGCGGCGCGGTGGCCGGGAGCGGGGTCGGGGTGGTGGTGCTCAGACGCCTGGCCGACGCGCTGGCCGACGGCGACACCATCCACGCGGTGATCCGGGGCTCCGCCATCAACAACGACGGCGAGCAGAAGGTGGGGTACACCGCCCCCAGCATCCAGGGGCAGGCCGAGGTCGTAGCGGAGGCGCTGGCCCGGGCCGGGGTAGACCCGGCGACGGTGGGGTACGTGGAGGCGCACGGCACCGGGACCGAGCTGGGCGACCCGGTGGAGGTGGCCGCGCTGACGCAGGCGTTCGGGGCCGCGGGTGCCGGCGGGGAAGCCCGGCAGTACTGCGCCCTGGGCTCGGTGAAGACCAACGTGGGGCATCTGGACAGCGCGGCGGGGGTGACGGGGCTGATCAAGGCCGTCCTCGCGGTGGAGCACGGCGAGATCCCGCCGACGCTGCACTACACCGCACCGAATCCACGGATCGACTTCACCTCGTCTCCCTTCTTCGTCAACGCCGAGCTGCGCCGCTGGGGAGGCGACGGGCACCCGCGGCGCGCCGGGGTGTCGTCGTTCGGGATCGGCGGGACCAACGCGCACGTGGTGCTGGAGGAGGCGCCCCCCACGGAGCCGTCCGCGTCCGGGCGCCCCTGGCAGCTCCTGACGCTCTCCGCCCGTACGCCCACCGCGCTGGAGGCGGCGACGGACCGGCTGGCGGCGCACCTGCGCGCCCACCCGGAGCAGGAGCTGGCCGACGTGGCCTGGACGCTCCAGGCGGGGCGCCGCGCCTTCGAGCACCGGCGCACGGTGGTGGCCCGGAGCCGTGAGGAGGCCGCCGCGGCGCTGGAAACCCGCGCGCACGACCGGGTGTTCGGCGCGGCGGCGCCGGAAACGGCGCGGCCGGTCGTCTTCCTCTTCCCCGGGCTGGGGAGCCACTACCCCGGGATGGGGCGCGGACTGTACGAGACGGAGCCGGTCTTCCGCGAGGCGGTGGACCGCTGCGCCGAGATCCTGCGCCCCTACCTGGGGCTGGACGTCCGCGAGGTGCTGTACCCGGACGACGCGCCTGCGGAAGCGGAGGGCGCGTTCGGGATCGACCTGCGGGCCATGCTGGGCCGCGCCCCCGCCGCGGAGCGCCCGAACGACCCCGGCGACCGGCTGAACCGCACCCACCTGGCGCAGCCGGCGCTCTTCGTCACCGAGTACGCGCTCCACCGGCTCTGGACGGAGTGGGGAGTGCGCCCGGCGGCCATGCTCGGCCACTCGCTGGGCGAGTGGGTGGCGGCCACGGTGGCGGGGGTCTGGTCGCTGGAGGACGCGCTGATGCTGGTGGCCGAGCGCGCGCGGCTCATCGAGTCGCTCCCGGAGGGGGGGATGATGGGGATCAACGTCCCCGAGGAGCAGGTGCGCCCGGTCCTCACCGGCAACCTGTACGTCGGCGCGCTGCACGGGCCGGCGATCACCGTCGTGTCCGGCCCCACGGACGAGCTGGACGCGCTGCAGGCGGAGGTCGCGGCGCGCGGGATCGTCTGGCGGCGGCTCCCCATGCGGCACGCCTTCCACACCCCGCTGATGGAGCCGGTGGCCGAGGGGCTGATGGCGCTGCTCCGCCGGGTGGAGATGCACGCGCCGCGCATCCCCTTCGTTTCCAACGTCACCGGGACCTGGATCCGCCCCTCCGAGGCGACCGACCCGGCGTACTGGGCGCGCCACCTGTGCGAGCCGGTGCGTTTCTCGGAAGGGGTGGAAACGCTGGCCGGCGACGGCTTCCGGCTGATGCTGGAGTCCGGCCCCGGGCACGCGCTGCGGATGCTGGCCGTCCAGATCCCCGTATGGGGAGAGGAGGAGCCCACCTTCGTCGCTTCGCTGCGGCACGCATACGAGCGCCACCCCGACCCCGCGCACGTGCTTGGCGCGGCCGGGAGGCTGTGGGCGTCGGGCGCGGCGGTGGACTGGCGGGCGATGCACGCGCACGAGCGGCCGCGGCGCGTCCCCCTCCCCACCTACCCCTTCGAGCGCAGGCGCTTCTGGGTGGAGCCGCGCGCGGGCGCGCTCCCGGCCCCGCGCGGAGGCGACCCGCTGGCCCGCAAGCCCGACCCGGCGGACTGGCTCTATCTCCCCGGCTGGAAGCGGGCGCCCCTCCCCGGGCAGTCACCCGCCGCGCCCACGGAGTGGCTGGTGCTGGCGGACGGGACCGGGATCGGCCGCAAGCTCGCCGCGCGGCTGGAAGCGCTGGGGCACACCGTGGTAACGGCGGAGGCGGGCGACCGCTTCGCGCGGGTGGGCGACCGGGGGTACACGCTCCGCCCCGGCTCCGCCGAAGACCTGGCGGCATTGCGGGACGCGCTGCACGCGGCGGGGACGCGCCCCCGCCGTGTCGTCCAGCTCTGGGGGATCGGCCCGGAGGGCGGCGACGAGGACGCCTTCGGGCGGGCGCAGGCGCGCGGCTGGGCCACCGTGGCCGCCCTGGCGGCGACGCTCGCCCGCGACCCCGCGGAGGGCCCCCTCCGGCTGGTCGTGGTCACGGAGGGGGTGCGCGACGTGACCGGCGGCGAGAGCGTCCACCCGGCGCGCGCCACCGTGCTCGGCGCCTCGCTGGCGCTCGCGCAGGAGCACCCGCACGTGGCCGTCCGCACCGTGGACGTCCGCACCGGTGCCGGCGACGAGCGCCTGGCGCACCAGCTCCTGGCCGAAGTGACCGCGGAGACGGCCGAGCCCGAGGCGGCGCTCCGGGGGATCTGGCGCTGGACGCCGGATTACGAGGCGGTGCGCCCCCCGGAGGGCGCGCCCGGGGTGCGCGAGGGCGGCGCCTACCTGTTCACCGGGGAGGTGGCCGGGAGCGCCCGCGTGCTGGCGGAGCACCTGACGGAAGCGTGGAGCGCGCGGATCGCCGTGGTGGTGGACCCGGGCTTCGACGACCGGGACGCCGCCGCTTCCGAACGCGCGGGACGACCGCTCCTCCTCCGCGCCGACCCGGGCGACCCCGGGGCGATGCGCGCCGCGGTGGAGGCCGCGCGCGCGGAGTTCGGCGCGCTGCACGGCGTGGTCCACACCGTGGTGCCGGGGCCGGGAGCCGGGCTCGCTCCCCTGGCGGAGGCGAATCCCTCCGCGGTGGCGGCGGAGCTGGCCCGCGTGGCGCGCGAGCTGGCCGTGCTGGACGGTGCCACCGCGGGGCTCCCGCTCGACTTCCGCCTCCTGCAGGGCTCGCTCGTCTCGCTCTTCGGCGGGGCGGGGCTGGGGGGAGCCACGGCGGTGTTCGCCCTGCTGGACGCCTGGGCGCGGCGGAGCGGCGCCGGCGAGGACGGACGCTGGACGAGCGTGGCCTGGGACCACGGGCACCTCGGCGGCGGGGAAGACCCGCTCACGGACCGGGCGATCCTCCCCGGAGACGGGGCGCGGGCCTTCGAGCTCCTGGCCGCCCTGGCGGAAGAGCCGC
>JAFAYN010000186.1 GCA_019240375.1 Gemmatimonadota bacterium | reverse complement strand
TCAGTACCCGAGTCCTGGCTCAGCACGCCCCTATCCGGTTCGCTTAGGCTCGCAACAGCAGCCCCCTTGCTCCCCCAATTCTGGGGGAGGGCATCCGAATCGGAAGCATCGTAGTGCTCCCCTCCCCCCTCGTGGGGGAGGGGCCGGGGGAGGGGGGCACCGTCCGGCGCGACTAAGCCGACCGGCACTCCGTCCTGCTCCCCCTCTCCCAGCATTGGGAGAGGGGGCTGGGGGGTGAGGGCCTCCAGCACCACCACCGCGCCCGCGTACTCCGGGAGCAGCGCCTGCAGCGCCTCGGTGGTCACCACCACCCGCGGCGCCGCGTCGGCCAGGACCAGGGCGGTGCGCTCGGCGGGGTAGGCGGGGTCGAGCGGGACGTACGCGCCGCCCGCCTTCCACACCCCCAGCACCCCCGCCAGTAGCTCCGGGGTGCGCTCCAGCAGGAGCCCCACCCGCGCCTCCGGGCCGACGCCCAGCGCGCGCAGGCGCGCCGCCAGCGCTTCGGCCCGGGCGTCCAGCTCGGCGTAGGTGAGCGCCCGGTCCCCGAGCACCACGGCGACCGCGTCGGGAGCCAGGGCGACACGGTCGGCAAAGAGGGCGTGGACGGGGCGGTCGAGCGGGTACGGGCGCGCGGTGCCGTTCCAGCCGAGAAACAGGGTCTCCCGCTCCTCGGGGGAGACGATCTCCACGTCGGAAAGGCGCCGCTCCGGGTCCGCCCCCATCGCCTCCAGCACGGCGCGGAACCCCTCCAGGATCCGCACGACCGTGACGGGATCCCACAGGTCGGCGCGGAAGACGATCGTCCCCTCGAGCCCCTCCGCCCCCTCGGCCAGCGCGAACTCCATGTCGAACTTCGCCGCGGGTGCTCCCACGCTCCCGAACGGCTCCACCTCCACCCCGTCCAGGTTCAGCTCCGCCTGCTCGTGGTTCTGCAGGGCGAGCATCACCTGGAAGAGCGGCGCGTGCCGGAGCGAGCGCTCCGGGGCCAGCTCCTCCACCAGCCGCTCGAACGGCACCTCCTGGTGCGCCTGCGCCTCCAGCGTGGTCTCGCGCGCCCGGCCGATCAGCGCGCGGAGGGTGGGGTCGCCGGACAGGTCGGTGCGCAGCACCAGCGTGTTGACGAAGAAGCCGACCAGCGGCTCCAGCTCGATCCCGGTCCGCCCCGCCACCGGGGTGCCGACCAGGACGTCGTCCTGTCCGGACCAGCGGGACAGGATCGCCTGCCATCCGGCCAGCAGCACGGTGAACAGGGTGGTCTCCTCCGCGCGCGCCAGCTCGTGCAGCCGCTGCACGGTTTCCGGGGCGAGGGAGAACGGGAGCCATTCGCCGCACTCCCCCGGGACGGGCGGACGGGGACTGTCGGTGGGGAGGTCCAGCAGGGGCGGAGCGCCGGCCAGCTTCCCGCGCCAGAAGGCGAGCTGCGCGTCCAGCGCCTCGCCGGAGAACTGCTCGCGCTGCCAGAGGGCGTAGTCCGGGTACTGCACCGGGAGCTCCGGGAGCGAGGGTTCGCGCCCCTCCGTGAATGCCGCGTACAGCTCCGTCACCTCGCGCACCAGCACCCCCGTGCTCCACCCGTCACTGACGATGTGGTGCACGGTGAAGAGGAGGCCGTGCATCTCCGCCTCCACCCGGAACAGCGTGGAGCGCAGCAGCGGCCCGCGCTCCAGGTCGAAGGGGCGCCCGCCCTCCTCCAGGACCAGGCGAAGCAGCTCACGCCCCTTTGCCTCCTGCTCCACGCCGGACAGGTCCACCACCGGGAGGGCGAAGGCCCCCGCGGGGCGGACCACCTGCACCGGCTCCCCGCCCTCCGCCAGGAAGACGGTGCGCAGCGACTCGTGCCGCCGCACCACCGCGGCGAGGGCGCGGCGGAGCGCGCCGACGTCCAGCCCGCCACGCAGCCCCACACCCGTGGGGATGTTGTAGGCGGCTCCGCCCGGCTGCATCCGCTCCAGGAGCCAGAGGCGCTGCTGCGCGAAGGAGAGCGGCACCGGCCCGTCCGTGGCGCGGCGCGGGATCGCCGGCGCCGCCTCGCCGGGCGCGCCGGCGAGCCCCTCGACCCGCTCCGCCATCGCGGCCAGCGTCGGCGTCTCGAAGAAGGCGCGCAGGGGGACGTCCACCCCGAACGCGTCGCGCACCCGGGTGATGACGCGGGTGGCCAGGAGCGAGTGCCCGCCCAGGGCGGAGAACGAGTCGTGGGCCCCGACGCGCTCCACCCGAAGCACCTCCGCCCAGATCGCCGCCAGCCGCTCCTCGGTGGGGGTGCGCGGCGCGACGTACCCGTTCCCCGCGGGCGCGTCCGGCGCCGGGAGCGCCCGCCGGTCGGTCTTGCCGTTGGCGGTGAGCGGAAGCGCCTCCAGCACCACGAACGCCCCAGGGACCATGTGCTCCGGGAGCCTACCCGTCAGCCAGCCACGCAGCTCCTCCGGCGGAAGCTCTGTCCCCGCCTCCGGGACCACGTACGCCACCAGCCGCTTCTCGCCGGGGGCGTCCTCGCGCGCCGCCACCACCACCTCGCGCACGGAGGGATGCCCGAGCAGCGCCGCCTCGATCTCACCGGGTTCGACGCGGAAGCCGCGCACCTTCACCTGGAAGTCCATCCGCCCCAGGTACTCAACCTCGCCCGAAGGGAGCCACCGCGCCCAGTCTCCCGTGCGGTACAGCCGCCCGCCGGTCTCGCCCGAGAACGGATCGGGGACCAACCGCTCCGCCGTCAGCTCCGGCCGCCCCAGGTAGCCGCGCGCCACCCCCACCCCCCCACGTGCAGCTCCCCGGGCACGCCCACCGGCGCCGGCCCGCCCCACGGGTCCAGCACGTACGTCCGCACGTTGGCCACCGGGCCCCCGATCGGCACGACACTCCCCTCCCCGGCCAGCGGA
>JAFAYN010000103.1 GCA_019240375.1 Gemmatimonadota bacterium | reverse complement strand
GGGCGAGGGCGCGCAGTCGCGCTCGCCGATGGGGATCTCGGTGATCGGCGGCGTGATCACCTCCACCCTGCTGACGCTGCTGGTGATCCCGACCTTCTACGAGATCCTCAGCGAGTGGCGGGAGTGGCTCTTCGCCCGCTTCCGCGGCGAGGTCAAGCACCGCGCGCACCACCCCGGTCCGCTCATCGGGACGGAGCCGATGCCCGAGCCGGGCGACTGATTCCGGCGCCGCCGCTCCCCCGTTTTGGCGGGGAGCCGGCGGACGGGTGCGGTGTATGCAGTAGCGGCGCGGCGCCCGGTGACGGTACGTTCGGCGTCGCGCCGAAGACCAGAACCTTCCGCCGGGCCCGGGGCTCCCGGGTCCGGCATTTCTTTGCACGGTGGCGGGGATGCAAGCTCGATCGAGAATCGCGGAAACGCCGGAAGTGGACGAGGAGGAGCGGAGCATCCGCCCGTACTTCCCGGTGAGCAGGCGCTTCCTCGCCAAGCTGGCGCGGAGCGCGGAGGAGGTGGCGCGGCACGCCGGGCAGATCGCCATGCTCGGGTGGCGGATCGTCGTGCTGACCTTCACGGGGCGCGTGCCGCTGCGGGAGTTCCTGGGGCACATGTACTGGATGGGGATCCAGAGCCTCCCCATCGTGCTGGTGACCTCCACCCTGGCCGGGGTCGTGACCTCGCAGCAGGGCGGCTACCAGTTCACCGGGTCGGTCCCGCTCTACATCCTGGGGAGCGTGGTCGCCTCCAGCGTGATCCTGGAGCTGGGGCCGGTGCTCACCGCGGTGGTGCTGATCGGCCGCGTGGGGGCCCGCATCACCGCCGAGCTGGGGACGATGCAGGTGTCGGAGCAGATCGACGCCATGTACTCCCTGGGGCGCGACCCGGTGCGCGTGCTGGCGGCGCCGCGGGTGCTGGCGGGGGCGGTCGCCTTTCCGCTGCTGGTGGCCATCGCCAACACGGTGGGGCTGTTCGCGGGGATGGTCGCGGCCCGCGGGACGCTGGGGCTGAGCCCGCAGAGCTTCCTGTACGGGGCCCGGCTCTTCTGGCACAACTGGGACCTGTTCTACTCGCTTTCCAAGGCCACGTCCTTCGGGCTGGTGATCCCGCTGATCGCCACCCACATGGGGCTGGTGACGCGGGGCGGGGCGGAGGGCGTGGGGCGCGCGACCACCTCGGCGGTGGTGTTCATGCTGCTGGCGGTGCTGTTCCTGGACGCGCTCTTCCCGCCGCTGATGCTGCAATAGGGGGAAAGGGAATCCATGGTCGAGTACAAGGACCTGTACAAGACGTTCGACGCGCCGGTGCTGGCGGGGGTGAACCTCGACATCCCCACGGGTGAGACCATCGCCGTGGTGGGGCACTCGGGGACGGGGAAGAGCGTCCTGCTCAAGACCACCATCGGGCTGATCCCGCCGGACCGGGGCGACGTCCTGATCGACGGGGTGTCCGTGGTTCGCTCCAAGGGGAAGGAGCTGGAGCGGATCCGCCGCAAGGTGGGGTACGTGTTCCAGAACGCGGCGCTCTTCGACTCGATGAACGTGCTGGACAACGTGTCGCAGGGGATCGAGGAGCGCGAGCTGCTGGGGCTCCCGAGGGCGGAGATCGTGCGGCGGGCGTCCGAGGCGCTGGAGCACGTGAACCTGGACCCGGGCGCCATCCTCACCAAGCTCCCCTCCGAGCTGTCGGGCGGGATGCGCAAGCGCGTGGGGCTGGCCCGCGCCATCGTGGGGCGCCCGGAGATCCTGCTGTACGACGAGCCGGTGACCGGGCTCGACCCGGTGAACGCGACGGTGGTGCACCGCCTGATCCAGCAGCTGGCGGGCGAGATGGGGGTGACCTCCATCATCGTGACCCACGACATCGAGGGGGTGCTCCCCATCGCCGACCGGGTCGCCATGCTGGACAAGGGGAAGATCCGCTTCGTCGGGACCCCGGACGAGTTCCGCGCGACGGACGACGTCCTGGTGCGGGCCTTCCTGCACCGCGAGGTCCCGACCGACGAGCTTCTGGAGATCGTATGATTCGGGAGGCCCGGACCGCCGGGTCTCCGCCCGCCCCGGGAAGTCGGGGACCCGGGACTGACCTTTCTTAGACCGTGCCCATGGCTTCGTCCAGACGTGAAATTCAGATCGGCCTCTTCGTCCTCATCGGGATCGTGGCGGTGATCGTGGCGCTCCTGATGCTGACCGACCCGGGGACCTTCCGGGGGAGGATCAACGTGAGCACCGCCGTCGGCAACGCCGGCGGGATCCGCAAGGGCGACCCGGTGCAGATGCGCGGGGTGAACATCGGCCGGATCCGCCAGTTCTCCATCGGTCCCGGCGGCGTGGTGATCAGCCTGGAGCTGGAAAAGGAGTACCCTGTTCCCAAGGACTCGCACGTCCTGCTCAAGTCCAACGGGCTCTTGGGCGGGATGGTGGCCGACATCGCGCCCGGGAAGTCCGCGGAGCGGGTCGAGGACGGGGACGTGCTCCCCGGCG
>JAFAYN010000040.1 GCA_019240375.1 Gemmatimonadota bacterium | reverse complement strand
TATTGAAAGGGTCTATTTCTCACATGTGGCTAACCCGTTGTGGTGCTTGAGGTAAGGGGCGTCGCACCCTTCGCCGCGGGGGTGGGTCCGGAAACACCTGGCGCGCGCGCTGTACTGGCGCGCGCCCGGCGGTTTCGCCACTCTGCTGTGGGACCCCGCGCCGGAGCACCGACCCTCCCGGCGAGCGCGACCGTACCCGAGCCGAGCCCATGTCCACACCCCCGCTCCTGCTGCGCCCCTGGCGCCCGGACGACGCCCCGGAGCTGCGTGCCGCCATCGACGAGAGCCTGGACGCGCTCCGCCCCTGGATCACCTGGGCCTCCCGGGAGCCGACGCCCCTCCCCGTGCTGGAGGCGCGGCTGGCGCAGTACGCCGCCGACTTCCGCGCGGGGAGCCGCTGGCGGTATGCGGTGGTGGAGCGGGACACGGGGCTGCTCCTCGGCGGGGCCAGCCTGCACCCGTACCCCGGCCCCGGCGCGCTGGAGGTGGGGTACTGGGTGCGCTCCTCGCAGCTGCGGCGGGGGGTGGCGAGCACCGCCGCGGCCGCCCTCGCCCGGCACGCCTTCCTGGCGCGCGGCGTGGAGCGCGTGGAGATCTGGTGCGACCCCGGCAACCGCCCCAGCATGGCGGTGGCGGAGGCGCTGGGCTTCACGCACGCCGGGCCGCGCATGTTCGCCCGCGACGACGGGAGCCCGCGCCCGATGGAGGTGTACCGCCTGGACGCGCCGGCCGGGCTGCGCTTCCCGCCGGGCGTGGACGTGCGGATCCGGGACGAGCCGGTCCCGGCCGTGGACTCCCCTCCAGCCCCGGGATGACGACGTGCTCTACATGGTGATCGAGCGCTTCCGGCCCGGGTGCGCGGCCGAGGTCTACCGGCGCGCCCGGGAGCGGGGGCGGATGATGCCCCCCGGCCTCGGCTACGTCGCGAGCTGGGTGGAGACCGACTTCGCCCGCTGCTTCCAGGTGATGGAGTGCGACGACCCGCGCCTCCTCCGGGAGTGGATGGACGCCTGGGAGGACCTCGTCGACTTCGAGGTGGTCCCGGTGATCACCTCGGCGGAGGCGGCGGAGCGGATGTCGCGTCCACCGGGAGAGTAGGCGGGCATCATTCTGGCGCGGGTGGGGGAGGTCGCCCGTCCCCCGTTCCTCCAGCCGCCCGCGGTGACCGCCATGCTCCGCCTCCGCCGCTCCCTCCCGGCGCCCCTGCTCGGGGCGGCCGTCGCGCTCGTCCTGGTGTCCGGGTGCCGGACCGGCGCGCCCTCCGCACTCCCCGCCACCGTCGCGGCCCCGCCGTCGGCCGCCTCCGCATGGTACGACCCCTCGCGCGACCTGGGCCCGCTCTTCCAGGACGTCCAGCTCGCCGGGATCTTTCCCGACTCCAAGACCTTCGTGGACGCCCGGCCGCGCGTGGCGCCGGCGGAGGTCGCCGCCCGCTACACCGCCGAGCGCGGCGCCCCCGGCTTCGACCTGCGGACCTTCGTGGAGCGGCAGTTCGAGCCGCCCCGGCCGGCGGGGGAGGGGTTCCGGGCCGACACCTCGCGAAGCATGGAGGCGCACGTCCGCGCGCTCTGGCCCGTGCTCACGCGGCGGCCGGACGCGCCGGACCGGCGCTCGTCGCTGGTCCCGCTCCCCGACGCGTACGTGGTCCCGGGCGGGCGCTTCCGCGAGGTGTACTACTGGGACTCGTACTTCACCATGCTCGGGCTGGTGGCGAGCGGCCGGACCGACCTGGTCGGGAGCATGCTCGACAACTTCGCCCACCTGGTCCGCACCGTCGGGCACGTCCCCAACGGGAACCGGAGCTACTACCTGAGCCGGAGCCAGCCGCCGTTCTTCGGAGCGATGGTGGGGCTTTACGCCCGCGCCACGGACACCGCGCGGGCGCTCCGCTACCTGGACGCGCTGGAGGCGGAGCACGCCTTCTGGATGGAGGGGGTGGAGGGGCTGGCGCCGGGACAGGCGCACCGGCGCGTGGTGCGGCTCCCGGACGGGGCGGTGCTGAACCGGTACTGGGACGACCGCGCCGAGCCCCGGCCCGAGTCGTTCCGGGAAGACTACCGCCTGGGGGCGACGCTCCCGGAATCCCGCCGCGCGGACTTCTACCGGGAGGTGCGCGCCGCCGCGGAAAGCGGGTGGGACTTTTCCAGCCGCTGGATGCGCGACCCGGCCGACCTGCGCACGCTGGAAACGACGGAGCTGGCCCCGGTGGACCTGAACGCCCTCCTGTACGAGCTGGAGCGGACCATCGCCGCGCTGCGGACCGCGCGCAACGGGCCGGGGGACGCGGCGGTGGCGGCCCGCTTCGCGCGGGCGGCGGCGGAGCGCCGGCGGGCGCTGCTCGCCGCGGCGTACGACCCCGCGGGCGGGTTCTTCTTCGACGTCCGCTGGCGCACCGGCGCGCGGGTGGCGGACCGACCCACCCTGGCCGCGGCCATGCCGCTCTACTTCGGGCTCGCCACCCCGGAGCAGGGGCGCGCCGTGGTCGCGCGGCTGGAGCGGGACTTCCTCCGGCCGGGCGGGTTCGTGACCACGGGGGTCGCCTCGGGGCAGCAGTGGGACGCCCCCAACGGGTGGCCCCCGCTGGAGTGGATCGCCATCCAGGGGGTGCGCCGCTACGGCCGCGCCGACCTGGCGGACACCGCCCGCGCCCGGTGGCTGGCGCTGAACCGGCGCACCTACCGGGCGACGGGGCGGATGACGGAAAAGTACGACGTGGTGGACCCGGACCGGCGCTCCGGCGGCGGGGAGTACCCGACCCAGGACGGGTTCGGGTGGACCAACGGGGTCGCGCTGGCGCTCGCCGCCGAGGAGGGGGGACACGGAATGACGCGTCTTGACCCGTGCGCGCTGAGGTGTGAACTTCCTGTCGTGAACTGATCGCGCTGACATCGGCGCGACTCCTCTCCGCCACCCGGTCCCACGGGAGGGAACGTGCCGTACCCCCGCATCTCGAAGCTCGCCCTGCTGGGCGGCTTCCTTCTCCTGGCCGCCTGCCAGGACTCCCCCGCGCCGCTGGCGCCCTCCGACACCCCTGCCTCCTCCGTCGCCGCCGCGCCCGCCGGGGGCGAGCCGATCCCGGACCAGTACATCGTGGTCTTCAAGAGCGGCGTGGCCGACGTGCCGGGGCTGGCACGGCAGCTGACGGCGGCGCACGGCTCTTCGCCGCGCTTCGTGTACCAGCACGCGCTCCGGGGCTTTTCCGCGCACCTGTCGGCGCAGGCGGCCGCGGCGCTGGCGCGCAATCCCAACGTGGCCTACGTCGAGCAGGACCAGGCGGTTCACGCCGGCGACACGCAGACGGCGGCGCCCTGGGACCTGGACCGGATCGACCAGGACAACCTCCCGCTGGACGGGGCGTACAACTACGGCTACACCGGGGCGGGGGTCCACGCGTACATCATCGACACGGGGGTGCGGACGACGCACGCCGAGTTCGGCGGCCGGGCCAGCAGCGGCTACGACTTCGTGAACAACGACGCCGACGCGAGCGACTGCAACGGGCACGGGACCCACGTGGCCGGCACGGTGGGCGGCGCCACCTACGGGGTGGCGAAGGGCGTGTCGATCGTGGCGGTGCGCGTGCTGGACTGCGGCGGGGGCGGGGACTGGTCCATGTTCATCGCGGGGGTGGACTGGGTCACCGCGCACGCCATCAAGCCCGCCGTGGCCAACGTGAGCCTGAGCGGGGCCGCCTCCACCGCGGCGGACAACGCGGTGCAGAACTCCATCGCGTCCGGGGTGACCTACGCCATCCTGGCCGGCAACGGGACCAACAACAACAGCATCCCCACCAGCGCGTGCAACCTGTCGCCCTCGCGGGTGTCGCAGGCGATCACCGTGGGGGCGACCGACTCGAGCGACCACGAGGCGTCGTTCTCCAACTACGGATCCTGCGTGGACATGCTGGCGCCGGGCGTGGGGATCACCTCGGCGTGGTACGGCTCCGACACGCAGACGAACACGATCAACGGGACCTCGATGGCGACCCCGCACGTGACCGGCACGGCGGCGCTGTACCTGCAGTGGAAGCCCACGGCCTCGCCCGCGCAGGTGGCGTCGGACGTGGTGTTCTACGGGAGCACGGGGAAGCTCGCGCTGAGCTCCACCAGCTCGGCCAACTTCACGCCGAACCGGCTCCTGTACACGCAGTTCGTGGGGGTGCCGCCGCTCGCCGCCAGCATCAGCGGCCCCACCAGCATCCGGGCCTCCATCACCCAGATCTGGTACGGGTCGGCCACGGGCGGATGGGCGCCGTACACCTACGAGTGGTACCGCGACGGTACGCTGGCGAGCACCGCCTCCTCGTACTACGGCCCCACGGGGCAGGCGGGGAGCGTGATCAAGCTGGAGCTGTACGTGACCGACGCCCGGGGGAAGCGGGCCTACACGCGGCAGGACGTGTACGTCGGGCCCTACTGAGCGGCGCGGCCGTCCGTCCCCGAAAGCGAAAAGCACCGCCGGGCGCTGGCCCGGCGGTGCTTTTTCCGTCTCCCGGCCGGCGCTCGCCGGTTGGCCCCGTGGCGGTACCTCCTGTTCGCTTCAGAAGAGATCGTCCACCGTCCAGGTGATGAGCGGGTGGTCCAGCTCCCCGGCCACCTCCGAGAACGATTCCTTGAACCCCGCTCCGGAAACGAACAGGAGAGGGGATCCCGGCCGCAGTGCTTCCCGGGCCCATCCCCGACCGCTGGCGGCGAGACGCTGCAGCGCACCGAGGTGCTCCCGGAGCACCGTGGCGTCGGCTGCGCGCTGCCGCAGCTTCGCGGACCCGGTCAGGATGCGGCCGTCCAGGAGACGTGCGACCACGTCGATCTCGACGGGTCGGCGGTCCCGGTCCACCCCCTCCCACCGACTCCACTCCTCCACGGCTGGCAGCCCCCGCGCCATACGATGCCGGAGATAGGCCTGCCGCACGACGTCCTCGAAGACCTCCTTCCCCACGTAGGTCGGGAATACCTGCTCGGCCAGGCGCTCCCTCCAGACGGTCGCG
>JAFAYN010000003.1 GCA_019240375.1 Gemmatimonadota bacterium | reverse complement strand
TCCTCCCGGCTCGACACGGAGAGCGCGCCGTAGGTGAGCCCGTGGTACCCGCCGTAAAAGGCCAGCACGCGCGGCTTCCCCGTGGCGACGGCGGCCGTCTTCAGCGCCGCCTCCACCGCCTCGCCGCCGGAGTTGGCGAGCACGGTGCGCCGCAGCCCACCCGGGGCGATCTCCGCGAGCCGGCGCAGCAGGTCGACCTTGACGTCGGGCGGGTGCACGTCGCCCATCCCGTGCATCAGGCGCCCGGCCTGCGCGCACACCGCCTCCACCACGCGCGGGTTGGCGTGCCCGGCGCCCGCCACCGCGAAGGCGGCGGTGAGGTCCACGTACACGTTGCCGTCCACGTCGCGCACGTTGGCGCCCCGCGCCTCGGCCCAGAACACGGGGAAGTCCTCCGCCAGGTAGGTGACGTTGGGCGACTCGTACTTCGCCAGCTCCGCCGCCAGCTTCAGCGAGGCGGGGCCGGGCGGCGGGACGGCGACGCACGGGAGCGCCCGGCCGAGCACGCCACCCGACGCGGTCCGGCCTTCAGGAGATTCCATCACGTCACTTCGAGGTAGAATGGATCATTCAGGCAGCCGCCTCCAGAAGAACCTCCGGATGCCGCTCCGCGATCTGGAGAAGACGCATCGCGGGGCCGCTCGGCTCCCGCCGCCCCTGCTCCCAGTTGCGGAGCGTCTTCACACTGATGCAAAGCGCAGCCGCGAACTCCTCCTGCGTAAGACCCAGCCGCGTGCGAATCGCCTTCGGATCCGGCTCGCCGGCAAAGCTCACCGCAGAGGGCTCCCCTTCGCCGCGCAGGTAGGCACCCGCCTCCTGAATGCTCCCGACGAGTTCGTTGAAAAGGTCGTCCTTCATTTCTCCTCCCTCCAGGCCAGTTCCCTCTGCACCAGGCTCTTCAGAATCCGCTTCTGCTCGGACGTGAGGTCTTCCTGCTCGTTCTTGGGATAGATGAGCAGCATCAGCACCAGACTGCGAGCGAGCACGGGATAGTAGATGACCCGTACACCGCCCCGCTTACCGCGACCCTCCGCCGTCCAGCGAATCTTTCGCAACCCTCCGGTCCCGGGAATAAGCGGCCCCGACTCGGGATCCTGTAGAAGAGCATTCTGCAACGCCCGATACTGCTCATCATCCAGACACTCACTCCGGCGACGCGCAAAAGCGCTGAATTCAACGAAAATCACGAGAGAAGATAAAGTACGCCAATGGCGTAGTAAATAGGTGAGAGGAAGAAATATTTCAGAGAAGAGTAAGGTCGTAAGCGCCGGCACTAACCAGGGATCCACCTCGTCAGCAGGTAGCGCTCGTGGCCCTCGAAGCCCACGGCGCGGTAGAACGCCTGCGCTCCCGCGTTCTTGTGCTCCACCTCCAGCCGCAGCGCCTCGATCCCCCGCGCGCGGCAGACCTCCTCCGCGTGGCGGATCGCCCGGCGCCCCAGCCCGCCCCCGCGGAAGGGCTCGCGGAGGTACAGCTCGTCCAGCAGCGCGAACCGCCCGCGGAACTCCAGGCTGAAGCCGAACCCGAGCACGAAGTAGCCCGCGGCCTCGCCGGAGCGCCGGATCAGCCACACCTCGCTCAGCGCCGGGTCGTCCAGCGCCATCCCGAGCGCGCTCCGCGCCGCGGCCCCGTCCCAGGGGAGGTGCTCGAAGTCGTAGAACTCGCGCATGAGCTGGACGAGCAGCTCCGTGTGCTCCGCGCTCGCCCGCTCGAAGACGGCTTCGTCCGTGATGTCTGCCATCGCCAGGTGCCGGTGGTCGGAGGCCCGCCCCGGAAAGGGCCGGGATGAAGAAGCTGTGACAATCCTACCGGCTCCGGGGCCGGTCGCGCCAGGCACCTCCGCCCGCACGCTCCACCCCGACGACGAAACACTTGACTTCTTCAAGAAACAAACGCATCCTGTCGCATACTATTCTCCCTCCCTTTCATTTCCCCTTCCGGAGAACGTGTCATGAAAGCTCGGATCGTGATGGCGCTGGCCGCCTCCCTGGGACTGGCGGCCTGCCAGACCGACGCTCCCACCCCCACCGGTGCGGTTCCCATGAACGCGGCCGCGGCGCAGGAAGACCTCCTCACCCTCGTCGGCAACCCGGCGCTGACCAACGCGCAGCAGGCCCTCCTCTCCACCATCCGCGGCCGGGCTTCGACCGCGGAGGTGCACCTGGCCCGCCTCGCGGCCACGCCCGCCGGCCAGCTGCAGCACGGCCGG
>JAFAYN010000552.1 GCA_019240375.1 Gemmatimonadota bacterium | reverse complement strand
GACGTGCAGCGCTCCGCCGACGGCGCCCCGGTGGTGATCCACGACCTGACGCTGGAGCGCACCACCGACGGCACGGGCGAGGTGCGCGCCCACACGTGGGCCGAGCTGTCGCGGCTGCACGCCGGCCCGGGGGAGCCGCTCCGCCGGCTGGGCGAGGTGGCGGACTGGGCGGCGGGCGCGGGCGCCTGGCTCAACGTGGAGCTCAAGGGCGAGGGGACCGAGGCCGCCGTGCTCGCCACGCTGGAGCGCGCCGGGATGCTGGACCGCGCCTTCATCTCCTCCTTCGTCCCCACCGCCGTGCTGGAGGTGGGGCGGCTCGCGCCGCAGGTCCGCCGCGCCGTGGTGACGGAGTTCTGGGACGACACCGTGCGCGAGGTGGTGCGCGACGCCGGCGTGGGCGGGGTGTGCATCCACCGCGGGCTCGCCACCCCGGCGCTGCTGGCGGAGCTGGCCGGTGCCGGGCTGTCGGTGGTGGTGTGGACCGTGGACGACCCGGACGAGGTGCGCACGCTGCTGCGGGCGGGGGTGGCGGGGATCATCAGCAACGACCCGCGGCGCGCCGTGCAGGTCCGCCGCGAGCTGGAGGGCTGAAGCTCGACCCTGGCGCGCCCCTTGCCACTCTCGCGGCGGGATCCGCCGGCGCGCCGCGCCGGCCCGCTCGTCCTCACCCGCTCCCGGGCCGATGCTGCTCGCCACCCTCGCCGCCGCGCTCCTCTTCCAGGGGACGCCCGCCGCGGCCGCGCCGGACACCGGCGCCTTCGACTCTCCCGCCACCCGCGCCCTGGTGGAGCGGGTGATGGCCGCGGGCGCCACCGTTCCCCCGGCGCTCGCCGACTACCGCGCCACCTTCCGGAGCGCCGCCTACATCTCGGCGCGCTCCGACTCCGCCACCGGGGGCGAGGTCCCCCTCACCGTGGACGAGTTCGCGGGCGACGTGCGCTGGGAGCGCGGGGGGAGCCTGGTGCAGACCGTGCGCGGCCAGCGGGTGCGGATGCTGGCCCCCACGCCGTACACGCTGGGGTCGATGCTGGAAAGCCCGTGGATCGTCCCCCACCTGTACGGGCACACCATCGAGATCTTCCAGATCTCTCCGTCGGCCACCGCGGCGAGCCGGCGCGTCACCCAGGCGGTGCACCCCTTCTCGCCGCAGGGGGTGGACCTGTACGCCTACCGCGCCGCCGACACCGTGCGGGTCAGCACCCCGGACGGCGTGGTCACCCTGGTGAGCATCGACGTCCGCCCGCGCGTCACCTTTTTGCGGCCGAACGCCCCCCGGCTGGTGGTGGGGTCGTTCCAGGTGGACCTGGACCGCGCCGCGGTGGCGCGGGCGCGCTTCGGCTTCGCGGAGGAGGGCGGACGCGGGCTGCGCCTGACGCGCACCGGGGTGTTCTTCGAGCTGGAGAACGGGCTGGTGCAGGGGCGCTACTGGCTCCCCTACCGGCAGCGGCAGGAATTGCAGCTCACTTCTCCGCTCTTCGGGGGGGCGGTGGCGATCCGGGTGGCCACCTCGCTCTCCGGCTTCGAGGTGAACACCGGGTGGCGCCCCGCGGGCGGGGAGCGCTTCGCCCTGGTGCGCCAGATGGCCCGCGGCGACTCGGCGTTCCGCGACTGGCGCGAGCCGATCGGCGAGGGGGTGGGTGAGTTCGACATCGCCGACTTCGCCGACCTCCTCCGCGAGACCGGGGGCGGGGCGCGCGCCGACCGGGGCGGGCTGGGGATCAGCTTCCTCCCGGAGCGCAGCTCGCACCTGTTCCGCTACAACCGGGTGGAGGGGCCCTTCCTGGGCGCGGCGGTGAGCGTGGAGAGCGGGGACCCGGGCGCCCGCGCGCAGCTGTACGGGACGGCGGGGTGGGCGTTCAGCGAGGGGACCGCCCGCGGCGAGGCGGTGGGGCGGTGGATCACCGAGCGGACGGGACCGGGCGGGGCGCGGGGGTGGACGTACCAGGCCGGGGTGTACCGCCGCCTGCGCGAGATGCAGGCGTTCCGCCCCTCCTTCCGCTGGGAGCTGGGGAACACGCTGAACGCCGCGCTGGGCGGGTACGACATCCTGGACTACTACGACGCCGCCGGGCTGGAACTGAGCGCAGGCTTCCGCAGCGGCCCCTGGACGGCCACCTTCGGCGGGCGCACCGAGCGCCAGGAGCCGGTGGAGCGCAACACGGAGAGCTTCCTGTTCGGGCGGGCGCGCCGCTTCCCCGAGGTGGCCCGTGCCGACTCCGGCACCCACACCGGGATCGAGGGAGAGCTGCGCTACGCCCGCGGCGCCGGCGCCTTTTCCATCGGCAACAGCGTGATCGCCTCGCTGCGCGGCGAGGCCGGCGTCGGCGACTGGAAGTTCGGGCGGGTGATCGGGCTCCTTTCCTCGCGGGAGTCGCTGGGGCGCTACGTCACCCTGGCGACTCGCGTCGACGCGGGGACGGCGCTGGGCGACCCGCCCGCGCAGTTCCTCCTCCGCTTCGGCGAGGCCGAGGGGCTGCGGAGCTACGACCCCAACCAGTTCGGCGGGACCTCGGCGGCCATCGGGCGGGGACGGCTCCTCCTCTTCCTCCCACCGTACACGCAGGAGCCGCTGGCGCGCTTCGGCTTCTTCCTGGTCCCCCCCCTCCGCCCGGCGCTGGTGCTGTCGGGGAGCGGGGCCTGGGCGCGGGTGGCCGACCGCTCGCGCGACGAGCTGTTCCGGGTGGGCTCCGTCCCCACCGACGGGGTGCGCGGCACGGTGGGGATCGGCATCAGCATCTTCGAGGACGCCTTCACCGTGGAGTGGAACTGCCCGCTGGAAAAGGGGGAGAAGGGGAAGGTGTACGTGGGCCTGGTGCAGTGGTTTTGAACGGTCCTGTCCTTGCAGCACCGGGGGCAGTCAGAAGTCCGAACCAAGGCACGCAAGCACGGAGCGCAGATATGTCTTCGATCAACCGCCCCCTCGCCGGCCCGATGATGACCTTCGACCTCCGGGAGCAGATCCGGGAGATGCGGGAGGAGGAGGCATACCAGCGGAGCGGGCGCGCCGGGCGCACGCTGGCCAAGTCCGGCCGCTTCCGGCTCATCCTGACCGCCATGGCCGAGGGGAACGAGATCGGCACGCACCAGGCGGACTCGCCGATGACGCTGCAGGTGGTGGAGGGGCATATCCGCTACCGCGCCGACGACCAGGAGCACGAGCTGGGCGAGGGGCAGCTCCTGTTCTTCGGGCCGGGCGACGCCCACGACATCCGCGCCACCCGCCAGACGGCGCTGCTCATCACCATCTCCGCCGTCGGCGACGACTACCTGTCGGAAGGCCCCGGCGACCACCCCTCCGGCGAGGAAGGGAACGCCGCCTCGCGCGACTCCTGAGCCCGCGCGAGCCCCGTCCCCGGGACCCACCCGGGGCGGGGCTA
>JAFAYN010000516.1 GCA_019240375.1 Gemmatimonadota bacterium | reverse complement strand
CGCGCCCTGGCTTAGCACCCCGTTCGTGCGTGAGGACTTCGCCTTCAGCTCGCGCTTCAGCGGGGCCAAGCAGCTCCTCCCGCGATGGAAGCGCTGCCTCCGCGTCACCGACGGGCTGATCGGCGAGGCGCTGGGCGAGGCGTACGTCTCCCGGAGCTTCTCGCCCGAGGCGCGCACCCGCGCGAAGACGATCATCGACGACATCCGCGCCAGCTTCGCCGAGCGGCTGCGCCGGCTGGACTGGATGTCGGACTCGACGCGCGCCCAGGCGCTGGACAAGCTGTCCAAGATGGGCGAGAAGGTGGGGTACCCGGAGCAGTGGCGCGACTACTCGCGACTGGAGGTGGCCGAGGGGCCGTTCGTGCAGAACCTGCAGCGCGCCGTCGCCTTCGAGTGGCAGCGCACCGTGAACCGCCCCGGCACCCCGGTGGACGTTACCGAGTGGGAGATGACCGTCCCCACGGTGAACGCCTACTACAACTCGACCCGCAACGAGATGGTCTTCCCCGCGGGCGCGCTCGCCCCGCAGACCTTCGACCCGAACGCCGACGACGCGGCCAACTACGGCTCGCTGGGGGCGAGCTGGGCCGGGCACGAGCTGACGCACGGCTTCGACGACGAGGGGCGCCACTACGACGCGGCGGGGAACCTCCGCGACTGGTGGACCCCGGCCGACTCGGTTCACTTCTCGCAGCAGGCAACGCTGGTGGCCGACCAGTTCAGCGGCTACGTGCAGGTGGACACGCTGCACGTGAACGGGCGGCTCACCCTGGGCGAGAACATCGCCGACTACGGCGGGCTGCTCACCGCCTACGACGCCCTGCAGCGCGCGCTGCAGCGCAACGGCCGCCCCGCCCCGATCGACGGGTTCACGCCGGAGCAGCGCTTCTTTTTGGCGTACGCGCAGAGCTGGCGCACCCACGTGCGTCCGGAGGCGCTGCGCAACCGCGTCACCGTCGACCCGCACGCCCCCGAGCAGTGGCGCGTGAACGGGCCCCTTTCCAACATGCCGGCCTTCGCCCAGGCGTTCGGGTGTAAGCCGGGCGACCCGATGGTCCGCCCCGCCGGCCAGATCCCGCAGATCTGGTAGACGGACGGAGGTCGCGGGGGTGAACGAGGCGGGGCCGGGTGGAATTCCACCCGGCCCCGCCCGCTTTCCTGTCCGTCGTGTTCAGTGTGTCGTGCTGCCCCTCCCGGCGGCGTAGGGGCTCGACGCATCTACGGTGCGCCTAAACACATTGACATACCCCCAGTTCGTCGCAGTAGCCTGTCCCGGGTGCTCCCGGCGGACATGCATCGTTACAAGCCGATGTGAAGTAGGGTTGGGGATTCGTTGCGCTCTGCAAGCAGTGCAAGGTGTGTCGCGCTCCCAGCTCCGGCGTCGCGAACGCCTGCGTAGCTCCGAAACCCATAGAACCCACGAAGGCAGTGCCGAGGAGTCCCCGGCGCAGGTTGGAAAGCGCACGGTTCATAACGTCCTCCGAGTGTGAGATGCAGCCTGCGTATGCTGTGGATGCAAGCCAGTCATAGCACGTTAAGCGCCAATTCTCCCGGAAGCAACAAGAGCGGACGGTTTCGGAAAAAAAGGGACCGGCGGCCGGGCGGCCGCCGATCCCTTTTTTTCTCCTCTGCCTCCCCCGCCCAGGCTACTTTTCGCCGCCGGGGGCGGGCTTCAGGCCGCGCTCCCTCAGCAGCGGCTCCACACTGGGGTCGCGCCCACGGAAGGCGCGGTACAGCGCGCCCACCTCCTGCGTGCTCCCGCGCGACAGCACCATGTCGCGGAAGCGCTGGCCGTTGGCGCGCGTCATCCCGCCGTGCTCCTGGAACCAGGAGTAGGCGTCGTGGTCCAGCACCTCGCTCCACAGGTAGGCGTAGTACCCGGCCGCGTAGCCGCTCCCCCACACGTGCGCGAAGTAGCTGGTGTGGTAGCGCGGCGGCACCTCCGCCATCGCCACCCCGTAGCGGCGCAGCGCGTCGGCCTCGAAGGCGTCCACGTCCTGCACCGGCGAGCCCGCCGGGCGCGCGTGCCAGGCCATGTCCAGGAGCGCCGCCCCCAGCGCCTCGGTGGTGGCGAAGCCCTGGTCGAAGGTGCTGGAGCGCTTGATCCGCTCCACCAGCTCCTGCGGCATCGGCGCGCCCGTCTGGTAGTGCCTGGCATAGTGCGCGAACACGCTGGGCTCCAGCGACCAGTGCTCGTTGAACTGCGAGGGGAACTCCACGAAGTCGCGCGGGACGCTGGTACCGGAGAGCGTCGGGTACTCGACCCGCGAGAACATCCCGTGCAGCGCGTGGCCGAACTCGTGGAACATGGTGGTCACGTCGCTGAACGTCAGCAGCGCGGGCTGCCCCGGCGCCGGCTTGGTGAAGTTGGCGACGTTGTACACCACCGGCCGGGTCCCGTACAGCCCCGACTGCCCCACGAAGTTGCTCATCCAGGCGCCGCCGTTCTTGTTGTCGCGCTTGAAGTAGTCGCAGTAGAACAGGGCCAGCGGCTTTCCGTCGGCGTCGAACACCTCGAACACCCGCACGTCCGGGTGGTAGACGGGGATGTCCTTGCGCTCCTTGAAGGTGAGCCCGTACAGCCGGTTGGCGGCGTAGAACACCCCGTCCTGCAGCACCCGGTCCAGCTCGAAGTACGGCTTGATCTGCGACTCGTCCAGGTCGTAGCGCGCCTTGCGCACCTGCTCGGCGTAGTACTGCCAGTCCCACGGCTCCAGCTTGAAGCCGCCGCCCTGCGCGTCGATCATTGCCTGCATGTCCGCCGCCTCGCCGCGCGCCTTGGCGGTCGCCGCGGGGACCAGCCCGGTCAGCAGCCCGATCGCGGCCTCGGGCGTCTTCGCCATCTGGTCGCTGAGCCGGTAGTCGGCGTAGGTGCGGAAGCCGAGCAGCTTCGCCCGCTCGGCGCGCACCTCGGCCAGGCGCAGGATCACCCCGCGCGTGTCGTTGGAGTCGCCGCGCTCGGCGCGCCCGGTCGACGCCCGGAAGAGCCGCTCGCGCAGCGCGCGGTCGCGGAGCGAGGCCTGCGCCGGCTGCTGGGTGGTGTTCTGCAGCGGGAGGACCCACTTCCCGGGCATCCCGCGCTGCCGCGCCGCCTCGGCCGCCGCGGCGACGTCGCCCTCGCCCAGCCCGGCGAGCTGCGCCGGGTCGTCCACCACCAGGGCGGCCGCGCTGGTGGCCGCCAGCAGCTTGCTGCGGAACGAGGTGTTCAGCCGTGACTCCTCCTGGTTGAGCGCACGGAGCCGCGCCTTGTCGGCCTCCGAGAGCTGGGCGCCGGCGCGGACGAAGGTGCGGTAGTAGCGCTCCACCAGCGCCTTCTGGTCGGCGTCCAGCCCCAGCGACGCGCGCCGGTCGTACACGCTCTTCACCCGGCGGAAGAGGCGGTCGTTCAGGTAGGTGGCGTCGTTGTGCGCGGCCAGGCGCGGCGCCTCCTCCCGCTGCACGCGCTGCAGCGTGCTGTCGGTGTTGGCCTGCGTCATCGCCCCGAAGGCGGTGGACACGCGGTTCAGCAGCCGCCCCGAGCGCTCCATCGCCAGGATGGTGTTGTCGAAGGTGGGCGTGTCGGTCCGGGCGGCGATGGCGTCGATCTCGGCCCGCTCCCGCCGCATCCCCTCTTCCAGCGCCGGCTGGTAGTCGGCGTCGCGGATCCGGTCGAACGGGGGCGCCTGGTACGGGAGCGTGCTGACGGTGAAGAAGGGGTTGGCGCGGGGCGCGGGCGCCTGCGCGCCGGCCTGGACCGCGCCCGTGGCGGCGAGGCCGGCGGCGAGCAGCAGCGAACGGTGTCTGAGCATGCGGGGCTTCTTCCCAGGACGTTGGGGAACAAACGGATGGGTGACGGAAGATAGGAGCGCCGCCGCGGGCCGGGCAAGCCGGGTCCCGCGGCGGGTGGAGCCCAGGCCCTACCCCGCTCCCTCCAGCCCGAACGCCTCCGCCAGGAGCTCGTACGAGCGCAGCCGCTCCGCGTGCCCGTGGATGGTGGAGGTCACCATCACCTCGTCGGCGCCCGTCTCGTCCACCAGCGCCTCGACCTGCGCGCGGACCGTGGCCGGGCTCCCCACGAAGTGGAGCCCCCGGTAGCTTTCCGCCACCGCCCGGTCCTGCGGGGTGTACGGGTAGGCCCGTGCCTCCTCGGGGCTGGGGATGGGGTGGAACTCGCCGCGCCGCAGCCGCACCCACACCAGGTCCACCGACGAGGCCAGGTACTCGGCCTGTTCATCGGTTTCGGCGCAGATCACCGCCACCCCCAGGATGACGTGCGGCTCCGGGAACCGCGCCGAGGGCTGGAAGGTTTCCCGGTACGCCCGGATCGGGGGCGCCGCCGGCGCGTGGCTGAAGTGCCGCGCGAAGCTGTACCCCGTCCCCAGCGACCCGGCCAGCCGCGCGCTCGCCCCGCTGGAGCCGAGCAGCCAGACCGGGGGCAGCTCCACGTCGGAGGGGACCACGCGCACGGCGTGGAAGGGGTGCCCCTCGGGAAAGCCGCCCCGCGAGAGCGTCAGCAGCTCGGACAGCTGCTCGGAGAACCGCTCCGCCTCGAAGGGGCGCAGCGCGCTGGAGGTCACCGGGTCGGTCCCCGGCGCGCGGCCGATCCCCAGGTCGATGCGCCCGGGGTGCAGCGCCTCCAGCGTGTGGAACTGCTCCGCCACCCGGAGCGGCGCATGGTTGGGGAGCATGATCCCGCCCGACCCCACCCGGATGTGCGTGGTCGCGGCGGCGGTGCGCTCGATCAGGATCTCCGGCGACGAGCTGGCGATGCTCGGCATCCCGTGGTGCTCGGCCAGCCAGTAGCGGGTGTAGCCGAGCCGGTCCGCCAGGCGGGCAAGCTCCAGCGAGTTGCGGAGCGCCGCGGCGGCGGTGGAGCCGGAGCCGATCGGGGCCAGGTCGAGCACGGACAGGGGGAGCGCCATGTTGCGTCGCGATCAGGGGAAATCGTCGTCGGGGCCGCCGGCACTCGCCGGCAGCCCCGAGAGTCGGGAAGCGATGTCGCTTCCCGGGGTACGGCGTCGGCCCTGCCTCTAGGGGCGGGTCCGGCCGGACGACGGGTCCTGGGGATCGTCCATGATGACGGTCCGGTCGGTCACGTCGGGGTCCGTGGTGGGGCGCACGTGGATCTCGGCGGGGCGCGTGGTGCGCTCCACCGGCCGGGTGACCACCTCGCGCTCCTTCGGCCGCTTCAGCAGCCCCGCCAGGCCGAGCAGCCCCAGGAGCCCCCAGGGAAAGTGGTGCTCCTCCTCCTGGTGCTGGGTGGTGGTCGTGGTGACCATCGTGTCCCCCGTCGTGGTCGTGCCGTTCTGTGCCTGGAGCGGCGCGGCCGCGAAGGTGGCGACCACCGCCCCCGCCACCATCGCCGTTCTCCACCCGTCCCGCCGTCCCTTTGCTGGGCTCATCGGCTATCCTCCTGCACGATCGTGAATTGCGCACCCCGTGCCCGGGCCCGGAGCACGGGCCGTGCCACCCGCCCTACTCCAGCCTCGCCAGCCGCTCCACGTCCAGCCCGGTGGAAGGGGTGACGTCGGCGTTCAGGACCCGCTTCATGTAGGCGAGCGCCCGCTCGTTCTCCTCGGCCGAGATGGAGGCGGTGCAGTCTGCCGGGACGTGCAGGTGCAGGTCCCGCATGTACGCGTCGCTGGCGGTGAAAAGGACGCAGGTGTCGCCCGCGATCCCGGTCAGGACGAGGTGCCGGGTTCCCAGGTACTGCAGCAGGGTGTCCAGCGTCGTGGCGAAGAAGGCCGAGTGCTTGGGCTTCAGCACGAAGTAGTCGCTCTCGTCGGGGCGCAGCGCCTCCACCACCGGCTGGCCCCGGACCCCGTCGCGCAGGCAGTGCTCGACCACCTCGCGGAAGTCGGAGCGCCACCGGCCGAAGTTGTCGTTGGCGTAGATCACCGGGATTCCGGCGGCCTTGGCCCGGGCCTTGAGCGCGGCGATCCGCTCCGCGGCGGGGAGCGCGTGGACGAGCAGCGCGTCGCCCCCCTCGTACTCCATGTCGTTGATCATGTCCACCAGGACGAGCGCGGTCGCCGAGGTGTCGGGTGCGTTCCCGTGCAGGTCTGCGTTGTGTGCGGGCATTCCCATCGGCTCTGGTGACGGGGGTGGATCGGGCGCGTACCGGGCGCGCGGGAAGTGGCGGATGCAAGAACCGGGAACGCCGGGCGCAGGTGGGGTGAGCGGATGAGGGGACGAGGTGTTATCTTTCGGCAGGTGGAACGAGGCTTCTTTTTCCCGGAGGTTGTATTGTCATCGATCGATCTGGCCAGCGAGATGGCGGCGGCCCGCCAGCGCCGCTCCGAGCAGACGGCCCGCCTGCTCCGTGAGTCCCGGGTCCAGAGCATCCGCGCCGCGGTGCGTCCGGGCTCCACGCGCGCCGAAATCGAGGAGCGTGCCCGCAGCCTGTACCCGCGGTTGAGTCCCGAGCTGGTGGAGGAAGCTATCAACCTCGTCTGTCAGATGCAGGAACACCCCTAGCCGGGATCCTTCGCGCCGTACCATTCGTCCGTCGCCTGCGAGCGGGGTGGAGTCCCACGGGATTCCACCCCGCTCGCTTTTGTGGCGTCCCTCCCCATCCCCCCGGCACGGCAGCCACACCCTCCGGGTACATCATGTCCCATCCGGGACATACATGTCCCGCCTGAAGCCTCCCACGTCGCGAAACAGGTGACTCCCGCCCCGTTCCCAATCCTTTTCCCAGGAACGGATTGCACGTCCGTTCCGCCCAGGAACACAGGTCGGGCACCCCGATTGCCTGTTCCCGGCCCGTGCCCCGAAGGATGTGGACCCGCCGCAACGCCGGGCGGACCGAGGCGTCCGAACGTTCTCCCCGCGCCCCTCGACGTCCGCACAGGCTCGCCCTTTCCGCGCCCATCCACGCCCCTGTGACGATGAACGACGAGGTGATCCAGGGCCTGACCGACGTGCTGACCGGGCTCCTCCCCGCCAGCGCCGACCTGTCGCTGCGCCCGGTCCTGATGGTGAACCCGGTCCGCATCACTCCCACCGGGCTGGGGGGCCTGGTCGCCCCGAGCGCCGACCCCGCCGGCGAGGTGGTGGGACGGCGGCTGCAGGCGAGGGTGTCGGTCACGGTGAAGGCGGCGGACGAGGACGGGCTGGGGCCGGCGGTCACCGGCGTGACGCAGGCGTTCCTGGGGGTGGACCGGGCCACGCTGATCCGGCAGGGAGTCCTGCGCCTGACGCTGGGCGAGCTGGGCGCCGACTCCGTCGCGGCCAACGGACGGGCCCGGCGCGAGGTGGGCTTCGACGTCCTGTACGAGTTCCTCAAGGGCCCCTCGGAAGCGGGGGGAATCATCCAGACGATCCCGCTCCAGCTGAACGTCGGGGACCCGGGCGCCGCGCCGGCTCCCGGACCTGCGCCCGCCCCCGCTCCATCACCCGGCCCCGCACCCGGACCGGGCCTCGCGCCGGTGGTCACCCCGCCGGCTCCCCCCGCGCCCCCCCCGCCGCTCCTCCAGGGGGACTTCACCGCGCAGTCGCTGGCGGGCTTCGAGGTGGTGGACGACCCGCTGACCACCAAGAGCAAGCCGTCGCAGTGGTCGTGGGCGGCGGCGGCGCACCGGATCGAGCAGCGCTCGGCCATCATGGGCGGCGACTCCAAGGTCCCCGCGCTGCGTCCCGGGACCTACCTGGTGCTGAAGACCACCCCCTCCCTCCCGGCGGTGGCGGACTTCACCCTCACGGCGCGGATGGAGGCGGGGGCCGCCGGGGGGATCGGCCTGGTGTTCCGGTGGCAGGACCCGAACAACTTCTACTTCTTCCTGATGGACAGCCTGCGCAACTCGCGCATCCTCGCGCGGAAGGTGGCCGGGGTCTTCGCCCCGCTGAGCACCCCCGCGCTGGTCACCACGGCGAGCTTTTCGGTGGGGGCCGTTCACCAGGTACGGCTGCAGGTGCAGGGCGACACGTTCGTGGTACGGATCGACGGCGGGGAGGCGCTGACGGGGCGGGACGCTTCGCTCCCGGGCGCCGGTCGGGTGGGGCTGATGTCCAGGTCGTGCGACCAGGCGTTCTTCTACGGGGTGGACCTGGTCCGCCCCTGAGCGGTGCCCCGGGGTCGTGGCGAAGGGTGGCGGGCAGGACAACTCACAACCAGAGGAGGATGCACGATGGCCGAGACCTTCACACTCTCGGAGCTGATCATCCCGGGCACCTACGTCCGTGTCTCGGCCGAGGGGCTGATCAGCGGGGGAGCGATCTCCACCGGGAACATCGGGATCGTGGGCACCGCGCGGACGGGCGCGGGGGACACCCGGATCATCTCCGAGTACGCGTACGCCCGTGACGTGTTCGGGGACTACGACGCCTTCGCGGGCGGCGCGGGGGACTTCAACCTCAACCGCGCCATCGAGCTCCTGTACCGCAACGGGGCGAAGACGGTGTTCGCCCGGGCCCTCCCGGTGGGGACGGACGACCCGGCCACCCCGGCCAAGGACGAGGGGCAGCCGGGGCAGGCGGCCTACGTCGCGGCGTTCGAGGAGCTGATCAAGGAGGACGTCAACATCCTGGTGGCCCCGCAGCTCACCACCGCCGACGCCCTGGCGGTGTTCGGGAGCGTGCTGGAAACGGCGGAGGGGAACGGGCGCGACCTGATGGCGGTGGTCGGATCGGACGCGTCCACCGTGGCGGCTATCAACGCCCAGGTGGCGGTGAACGACCGCATCGTCCTGGTGGCGCCGGGGATCCGGGCGTACGACGCCATCGCCGAGGACGCGGTGGACCTCCCCGGGACCTACACCGCGGCGGCGTTCGCGGGGCTCCTCAGCACCCTGTCTCCCCAGACCAGCCCCACCAACAAGGTCCTCCCCGGCGTGGGGGCCGTCACCCGGCGCTTCTCCTACGGCGAGGTCAAGCAGCTCGTCGCCGGCGGGGTGACGGTGCTGGAGCAGCGCGGCGGGGTGCGGGTGGTGCGCGGGATCACCACCGAGATGAAGGACGACGGTCCGTTCAAGCAGATCACCACCCGGCGGATCACCGACTTCGCCAAGGCCGGGATCCGCAAGGCGGCCAACCCCTTCATCGGGCGCCTCAACAACCAGCGGGTGCGCGCCGCGCTCCAGGGCTCCATCGACGGCTTCCTGACCACCATGCTGCAGGACGAGGCCATCACCTCCTACAAGCTGGACGTGGTGGCGACCCGGGCCGACGAGATCGCCGGACGGGTGCGCGTGACCGCGACCGTGCAGCCGGTGTTCAGCATCGACTTCATCGCCGTGACCCTCGTCCTCGAATAGGCAAACGACCATGGCCAACAGCAAAGTGTTCACCGGGGCCGACGGCTCGATCACCCTGTCCGCCACGCAGGGGACGGAGGGGGAGAAGGCCCAGGCCGTCATCACCGACTTCGAGATGCTGACCGTGGGACGGGTGCAGAACGTCCGCGTGGAGGTGTTCTCGGACGTGAAGCCCTACCACGAGATCGGGCAGCGCTACGCCACCGAGCTGCGCCCCGGCAACGTGACCATCCGGGGGACCATCGGGCGGGCGCACGTCAACGGCGCCATGCTCCGGCTCCTCCTGGGCGAGGCGGCGGACGGGCGGCCGGCGAACAGCTGGGCGCAGCCCTCCTTCAACATCACCCTCCTGGCCGAGAACCCCGCCTTCCCCGGCGTTCGCAACACGCTGACGCTCAACGAGGTCAAGATCGAGGGGTGGAGCTACGCCATGCCCGAGGACGACTTCGTGATGGAGTCGGTGAGCTTCCAGGCGCTGTACCTCACCGTCGGGGACGAGGGATGACCACCCTTTCCGCCGAGGACCTCCTCGCGGGGAGCGCCCTCACCTTCGAGGTGGAGGTCCCCGCGGGGGTGCTCCGCCCCTCCGCCACCGACGTGGCGGAGGGGGAGGGGCGCACCGTCCGGCTCCGGCCGCTGACGGTGCGCGACCTCCAGCTCATCTCGCGCGGCGCGCGCGACAACGACTCGCTGGTCGCCACCTTCATGGTGCAGCGCGCGCTGGTGGAGCCGGAGATGAGTGTGGCCGAGGTGGCGGGGATGCACGTGGGTCTCCTGCAGTTCCTCCTCGACGAGGTGAACCGGATCAGCGGGATGGCGGCCACCTCCGAGCAGGTGGCGGAGGCGGCGCAGGCCCCGCTGGCGAAGGCGGCGTTCGTGCTGGCGCGGGAGTTCGGGTGGACGCCGCAGGAGGTGAGCGAGCTGACGCTGGGGCAGGTCCTCCTGCACCTGCAGATGCTCGGGGAGAAGCAGCCCGCATGACGCCCCCGCGGGAGCCACGGGCGGAGCTGCGCGAGGGCGTACGCGCCTTCCGCGGCGCGGCGCGGGCGCTCGGCGCCCTGCCGGGCGGGGTGTCGCGGGTGCTCGCCGCCGGGGACGCGCTCCGGCGCCTCCTCCCCGACCTTCCCGTGGTGGACGCGTCGCCCTTCGGGGTGCTCCCGGAAACGCCCACGGTCGCGGGGCGGGAGGACGGCGCCCACGCTGGAGGCGGCTCGGCGGCGCGGGGGTGGCCCGCGCCGGGTCCGCTCCCCCGGGGGGGGCGCGCCGCACCGGAGCGGCCGGGTACGCCGCTCCCCGCGTGGGACGCCCCACCGCCCCGCCCCCGCGCGCCGGAAGCCGACGCACGGAGCGCTCCCCCGGCGCCGGAGGGGAGGAGCGGGGATCGCGCGGCCGAAGCTCCCGCCACGCCCGCCCCCGAGCGGAGCGCCGCGGAAGGGGTGGTGTTCCCGCTGCGCCGCCCCCGGGGGGCTCCGACGCCTCCGGCGCCGAACAGGAACGCAAGCCCGGGCGCGCCGGAGCCGGCGACGCCACGGACGGACGCGGACCCGGTGGTCTTCCCGCTGCGCCGGTCGGGGACGCGAGCGGGCACCGGCCCCACCGCCGGCTCCGGCCCCGACCCCGACCCGGTGATGCGCCGGGACGAACACCCGGCGCCGGGCGTGGCGGACGCGCGCGGACCGGCCGCGGAAGCCGCGCCACGCTCCGCGGGACGCCACGGCGACACCGCGGGCACCACGGAAGCGGGGGCGGCGCCCCTGCTGGAGCGTCTGGCGGACGGGGCCCTCGCGGCGGGAGCCCCTCCCCACCCGCCGGAGGACGAGCACGCCGCCGCGCCGCGCGGGGAGCGCCCCGTGGCGGCCGCCCGGGGACCCGCGGGGACCACCCCGCGCCGGGACGAGGGCACGCCGGACCCGGCTCCCGGGAGCGGCACGGCCGGGCGGGCGGGACCCCGGGAGCCGGCAGAGGCCCGGTCCCCGGGCGCGCCGGGGCTCCGGCTCCTGGACGCGCTCGCGGGGGAAGCGCTGGCCCGCCACGATCCGCCCGCCCCCGCCGAGGGCTCCCGCGCCGAGACGCCGGAAGCGGCCGACCTCTCCGGGCGAAGCGGCTCTCCGGGCGCGCCGCTCCCGCCGGCTCCCCATGCGGTGGGGCGCTCCGGCCAGGTCCCCGGGCCCGCCGACTGGGCTGGCCAGGGGCACACCACCAGCGGCCTCCGCCCCACCGAGCGGGAACGTATCCCCGCCCTCCCGCTCTTCCCTCTCCCGGCCGGAGGGCACGGCGTGCCGGACGTGCTTCCGCCCCTGGCCCCCGGACATGCCGCCCCGGCGGCGCCCGCGCCGGGAGTCCCCGCCGCGCCGCCGCCGATCGGCGGGTGGCCCGGAGGCGCGGTGGAAGCAGCGCCGGCCGCGGAGCTGGACGCCGATGCGCTGGCCTCGCTGGTCAACGACGCGCTGGTGGAGCAGGCGCGGCGGCACGGAGTGGACCTGTCATGAAGGTCAAGCCGATGCTGGGGGACTGGGAGGTCCCGCGGATCTCCGCCATCCGCACGCTGGAGCGGCGCTCGTTCGTGGAGCTCCCCGTGCCCGGGAAGGTGGGGTCGCTCTTCCAGGACCTGAACACCACGCCCACCCGGGTGGCGATCACCGGGAGCCTGTACGGGGACGAGGCGCGCAGCCAGTTCCTGGAGGACCTGCGCGGCAAGTTCCGCGCGGGGGAGCCGGTGACCTTCGTGGCCGACATCGTCACCGCAACCGAGGTGCAGTACGTGGTCATCGACACCCTGCACTTCGAGGAGAGCGCCGTTCGCCCGGACGAGCTGGAGTACCTGGTCGTCCTGCGCGAGAGCCCTCCCCCTCCGCCCTCCCCCAACCCGCTCGGCGGGCTGGACACCGGGCTGCTGGACGAGGCGGGGAGCTTCCTCGACTCGGTGACCGGGGCGCTGGACCTGATCGACTCGCTGGGGAGCGTCCCCGACCTGAGCGACCCCACCCCGCCGCTCTCCGGCGCGCTGGACGGGGTCGCCGCCGCCACCTCGGGGCTGGACGGGGCGCTGGGTCCGCTGCGCGACATCTTCGGATCGGAAGCCTGACCCGCTCTCCTGGCGGCCGCCTCTCACCGCAGCATCCACGCGACGAGAAACCATGCCCGAAGGCTCGTTGACCGCGGAGATCCAGAACCTCCAGGGCGCGTTCGCCGCCGTCGGCGGCCTCCTGGGCACGCCCGCTGCAGGCGACGGCAGCGGGGGAGCCGGCTTTTCGGGCGCGGCGTCGCTCTCGGCCAGCTCGCCCGGCGACCGGACCGCCTCCTTCTCCGCCGACTTCTCCCTCCAGTTCCAGGGGACGCTCCGCTTCGACGCGGGCGCGGCGCTGGGCGGGATCACGCAGACCTTCGCCGGGCTGCGCACCGAGGCGCAGGGGCTCCCCACGCAGGCGCTGACGGCGTACGGGACGCGGATCACCCAGGCGGGCGCCGCCTTCTCGGGCGACTTCGGCCAGCAGATCCAGCAGGCGCTCGACGCCATCCGCGGGATCTCGGAGGGGATCCCCACCGACCGCAGCGCCATCGCCAGCGCCCTCCTGGACCAGGTCCTCCGCATCCTGGGAACGCTGGAGGGGCCGGAGGCGGAGCGCATCCGCGCCTGGATCCAGTCCGTCCAGGAGCTGCACGCGCTGCTGATGCCGCTGATCGACCAGGCGCAGCACTCCGACGACCCCGCCGCCATCGTGGTGGAGGTGTTCCGGCGCTCGCTGGCGAGCACCCTGGAGGTGTTCGGCTTCGGGGTGGTGGCCCGCTTCGTGGACTTCCTCACCGGGTTCCTGGCGCCGCCGCTCCCCGCCGACCACACCGCGGGGATCGCGCCCGGCTTCGCCGCGGTCGCCTCGGCCCAGGCACAGGTGGCCGCCGCGGTGCACGCGGACTTCCCCACCTTCCGCGCGCAGGTGGTGGCCGCCGCCGACACCTTCGCCGCGCTCCGCGCCGATCTCCGCCCGGTGCTGTCGGCCACCCGCCGCGTCGCCGACGCGAAGTTCCTGCAGCCGGGGGCGCTGGAAGCGTTCCTGCGCGAGCGGATCGACCGGGCGCTGGGGGTGCAGGTGCACGAGGTCCAGAAGATCGACGACCCGTTCAAGGCGCTCTTCGACCGGATCGACGAGGCGATCGGGCAGGTGGACCTGGGGGTGGTGCGGACCGAGGTGCTCGGCTTCTTCGAGCGCACGCGCGACACCATCCGCGAGGTGGACGTCGGCTCGGTGGGCGACCGGCTGAACGAGGGGTTCCAGTCGGTGGAGGGGGTGATCGGCGGGCTGGAGCAGGGTGTCGCCGACCTGATGGCGCAGATCCGGGCCTTCTTCGACGAGCTGCGCGAGCGGCTGCGGGCGCTGGCGGGCGAGGTGGGGACCTTCGCGGCCGACGGGAGCTTCCACTACCACGTGGAGGAGGACCTGAAGCGCGTCCTCACCACCGCCCGCACCGCCATCGGCGGGGACCCGGCCGATCCCGCCGCCCCCAGCGTGGCCGGCGCGCTGACCGGGTTCCGCACCAACCTGGACGCCTTCCTGGGGCGGCTGGACGAGCTGCTCGACCCGGTGGAGGACGCGGTGGACGACGCCGTGGCCGCCGCCGTGGACGGGATCGCGGCCTTCAAGACGTACCTGGACGGGCTGGACATCCCCGGGCTGATGGAGCAGCTCCGCCAGAAGGTGCAGGAGGTGCTGGACGCCCTCCTCCCCATCGACTTCACCGTGGTGGTGGACCCGGTGGTGGGGGAGATCCAGGCCAACACGGAAAAGATCCGCTCCATCGACACCAGCAAGCTCAACGACCTCCTCAAGGGGGCGCTCTCGGCGGCGCTGGGCGTCGTCATCCAGATCGACTTCACCGCCGCCATCAGCGACCCGCTGAACGAGCAGTTCGCCCAGATCCGGGCGGTGCCTGCGCAGGCGATCGAGCAGCTCCAGGCGCGCTACGAGCAGGCGGTGTCCATGCTCGACCAGCTCAGTCCGAGCGCGCTGCTTGAAGCGCTCTTCGCCGCCTTCGACGTCGTCAAGGACGCCGTGGCGGGGGTGACGCTGGCGTCGCTGACGGCGCCGCTGGACGAGCTGCACGCGCAGTACCTCCAGGAGCCGCTGGAGGACCTCAAGCCTTCCGTCCTCCTCCAGCCGGTCTCCGACGCCTTCCACGGTTTCGTGACGGTGTTCGACGGGATCCACGGCGCGCAGCTCATCGCCCCGGTGAACGATCCGCTGAACCAGCTCAAGGCGCAGATCGCGGCGTTCGACGTCACCTCGTGGGTGGACGACCTGGTAGCGGCGGTGGAAAAGGTCCAGCACGACCTGCGCGACATCCGCCCCTCGGAGTTCCTCCAGCCGCTGGTGGACGAGTTCGCCCGGCTGGAAGGGGAGCTGGACCGCTTCAAGCCGTCGGTGGTCTTCCAGCCGGTGGTGGAGCTGGCCGCCCCCCTTCTCCAGTTCCTGGAAGGGGTGCAGCAGCAGACCATCGACGCGATCCACCAGGCGTTCGCCATCCCCCTCCAGGTGCTCGACTTCCTCCAGCCGGAGGAGCTGGTCGCCCGTCTCCGCGAGTTCATCGACTCGGTGCTGGCCGGGCTGGAGGCGCTGCAGGTCCCCACGCGCTTCAACGCGCTGAAGGGGGCGCACTTCGACCTGCGCGCCTCGGTGCAGGCCGGTGGGGAGGAGCACCGCCTGGTCCTGGCCGGGTACCTGGACCCGGAGGAGCAGCTCGGGGAGATCGTCCGGGCGCACAACGACCTGGTGGCGGCGCTGCGGGCCATCCGCGGCCGGCTCGACCTGTCGGGGCTGGTGGAGGTGTACGGCGAGCTGCGCGACCGGCTGCTGGGGATGCTCCCCCCGTACGCCCGTGCCCTGCTGGACGAGGAAAACTTCAAGCGCGTGATGCGCCTGGCCGACCCCACCCGCTTTCTCCAGGAGCTGGACCAGCGCTTCGACGCCCTCAAGAACCGGCTGATCCCCATCCGCCCGCAGGACATCGCCGCGGAGCTGGACGCCGTGTACGACGAGGTGCTCGCGCTGGTGGACCAGCTCGACGTGACCGAAAGCCTGAACCGGCTCAAGGAGCTGATCGAGCGGGTCAAGGGGATCGCGCAGGGGATCCGCATCGACTTCGTGGCGGCGGACATCGACGCGGCGGTGGGGGACGTGAAGGCGGTCGTCGGCGGCTTGGACCCGGCCAACCTGTTCGTGGAGCTGGACGCCATCCACCACGAGGTGGAGCTGGTGGTGGCGAGCACCCGCCCCTCGGTGATGCTGGCCGCGCTCGGGGAGCCGCTGGACCGGGTCAAGGGGCTGGTGGAGCGCCTGGACCCGCGCACCACCCTGGGGCCGCCGCTGGACGCGGCGTGGGAGTCGGTGCAGACGGCGCTGGACGGGGTGGACTTCACCGTGGTGCTCGCCCCGGTGGTGGACAAGCTGGACGAGCTGGAAGCGGAGTTCGTGGCGGGGCTGAAGCGGACCGAGAGCGCGTTCGACGCAATGCTCGCGGCCGGGCAGAGCAAGCTGGCCGGGGCGGGCGGGGCGAGCCTGAGCGTCAGCGCGGGGGTGTCGTTCTGATGGCCACGGTCACCCGCAACGTTTACGTCAAGGTGGTCGCCTTCGACCCGGCGCAGGGAAAGATGGTCCCGGTCCCGCAGGCCACCGTCCTGTGCGAGGACAGCGGGTGGCTCTGGGACCCCGACCTTTCCACCGGCGACCCGGCCACCGGGCCCGACGGGGTGGCGGAGGTGCCGATCACCTTCGACGACGCGGCCACGGACTCGCTCAACCCGTTCTTCACCATCACCGTCCCCGAGGCCGCCCGGCAGCTCCCCGCGGCCGACCCCGCCGACCCGCACGTCACCCTCCCGGGGGAGTGGGTGACGCGGCACTACGCCCGCAAACGCCTGGGGGGGAACCTGGTCGCCCACACCGACCGCGCCGCCCCGCTCCTCCTGTACGTGGGGCTCCCGGCGAACCTGCGCGTCTCGTACACCGACTTCGACGCTTCGGGGAAGCGCAACCCGATGGCGATCCCCGAGGACACGGCCCGCATCCACCTGGCCGACTACGACGAGTTCCTCTGGATCGACTGGCTCGACCCGGACGACGTCCTGGCGGGGTTCGGGCGGGACCGGCGGGGGAAGGTGGTGGAGGTGGGGCTCCGGCCCGAGTACCCGTACTACGACCGCTGGCCGACCGCGCCCCGGGCGGCGGACGGGGTCCCGGCGGAGCCGCGCGCCTGGCTGGACCCGCCCAGCGCGCCGGTGGCGTCGCTGGGGGGCGGGAGCTTCGAGGGCGTGGGCCCGCTGGCGATTGACCCGCACGGCTTCGTGTTCATGCTGGACGGCGGGGTGGTGCGCCGCTTCTACCCGGACGGGACGCTGTGCGAGACGATCGTCCCCACCGGCGGACCCCTGAACGCCCCGGCCGGGATCGCGGTGGACCAGTACCGCAACCTGTTCGTGGCGGAGACCGGGGCCGACCGGATCCACCTCTTCCAGCCCGACCGGGAGCCGCGGGTCCTCTTCGGCGCGATGGGTCCGCTCGGAGGCCCCGCGGGGCGGTACAGCCGGGGATACATCGGCGGGGCCGTGACGATGGGGGCCACCGGAGCGGCGCCTGGTCAGTTCCGGAGCCCCCGGGGGATGGCGGTGATCCCCAACCCGGTGGTGGACGGGAGCGAGATCCTGGCGGTGTGCGACCCCGGGAACCAGCGCGTGCAGCTCTTCCTGATCTCCATCTCCGGCACCTTCTCCACCCCGCAGGGCTCCGCCCGCATGCTGTCCAGCCCCGACGTGGCCCTGGTCCCCCTGGGCGGGTTCGGCGCCGCGGCGCCGGGTCCGGGGCAGCTCGCCGAGCCGGTGGG
>JAFAYN010000423.1 GCA_019240375.1 Gemmatimonadota bacterium | reverse complement strand
CATGGCGGAGGGGCAGGGGGTGGAGATCGCCTTCGCCGAGCCCAACGAGGTGAACGACCTCCGTGGGGTGGGAGCGCTGCTCCGCTTCTGACCCGGACCGGGGGCGGAGGTGCCCTGGACGAGCGCGGGGGCGCGGGAAGAAAACTTCCCGCGCCCCCGTTCTGCTTGACACCCGGTTTGGCCCGTGCGTAGCTTGTTTCCCCACCCCTCTCCCCACGTCCCATGAAATCTCCCGCACCCGACACGGCCACGCGAGACCGCCTGCGCGCCCAGATCGAAGCCATCGACGGCGTCCAGAAGGTGGTGCTCGAAGGTCCCCCCCTCGTCGCCTACGTGATCTGCGCCGAGCGGAACGACTCCTCCCCCGTCGAGCTCCTGGTCCGGGCCGTCCTGGCCCGCGAAGGACTGGAGGCCTCCAGCGTCGACGTGCGGATCTGCTACCTGGTGTCCACCCAGGCCCCGCGGCGGGTGCGCTTCCTCCACTCGCGGCTGCAGCGGCGGACGGCGGGGCGGGTGGTGGCCTCGGTGGGGCTGGAGTGGGCGGGGGCGGAGTACGAGCGGGAGGTGGAGGGGGAGAGCAGCGGCGGACCGATGGAACTGCGCCTGGCCGCCCTCGCCACGCTGCGGACGCTGGAAGCGGTGATCGGCGGGGTGCTGGAGTTCCGCCTGCTCGGGATCCGCGCCCTGCGTGCCTTCGACGCCGACCTGATCGTGGTCCTACTCAAGACCGAGCACAGCGCCACGCCGCTGATCGGGGCCTCGCTGGCCACCGACGACCCGTTCCGCTCCGCCTCGGTCGCGGTGCTCAACGCCACCAACCGGATCCTCGGGAACTACCTGGTCACGCACAACTGAGGGCGGGCGCTCGGGAGGTGGAAAGCGAAGGAGGCCGGGAACCCCGTCAGGGTCCCGGCCTCTCTCGTTTTCGCCCCATCCGTGCCCCGGGTGTTGCGCGGGCGCAACACCCCATCCGCTACCTCACCTGCGGCCCAGGATCAGGCGGGAGTAGCCGTTGTTCGGGTCGATCCCGGCTTTCAGGAGCCCGTCCACCCGGTCGGGACCGCGGTTGTAGGCGAGGAGCGCCAGGTGCACGTCGCCGTCGTACTTGCGGATCAGCGAGCGCAGGAAGCGGAAGCCCAGCCGCAGGTTGGTCTCGCGGTCGAACATCTTGTCGCGCGTCAGCCCCGGCGACAGGAGGCGCGCCGTCTCGGGCATCAGCTGCGTGTATCCCAACGCGCCCACCGGGCTCTGCGCGGTGCGGTTGAACTGGCTCTCCACCCGCACCAGCTCGAACGCCACCTTGGGGTCCACCTGCTCCGCCTGGGCGATCTCCTCGATGGAGGCGGCCAGGTCGGCGCCGATCCCATACTTGGCCGAATAGGCGTGAATCCGTTCCAGGCGCTCGATCTGCGCCCGCTGCAGGTCCACCTGCCCTTCCAGCGACTGGAGGCGAGCGTCGCCGATCAGGAAGCGCTGTTGCCACTCGGTGGCCCAGCTCGACTGCGAATCCACCGAGCGCGCGCCGAGCTGGAACGCGAACACGAACAGCAAACATCCGAGTACTGCACCACGAACTGCCGGCCAGACGTCGGAGCGGGGCTGTTTGCGCGCCGCTACCTCCGCCTGAAGCTTGAGCAGGAGGGACTGCATAGGGGGGCCTCCAGGATAGGGTCCGTCTGTACCATCGCAATGGTCGTGCCCGGCACGGTCACCCCAAGGGGCCCGATTCCCACGTCCCGCTCCGGCCTCCTTCCTTGCGAACCAGGCGGATCCCCTCGATCCTCATCCCCCTGTCCAGCGCCTTGCACATGTCGTAAATGGTGAGCAGCGAAGCGGATACCGCGGTCAGCGCCTCCATCTCCACACCGGTCTTCGCGTCCACCCGCGCCGTGGCCCGGGCGCGCACTCCCGGGAGCGTAAGGTCCGGCTCCAGCTCCACTTCCACCGAGGTGAGCGGGAGCGGGTGGCAGAGCGGGATCAGGTCGGCCGTCCGCTTGGCGCCCGTGATCCCCGCGAGCTGCGCCACCAGCAGGACGTTCCCCTTGGGCGTGGTCCCCTCCACGATGGCGCGCACCGTGTCGGCGGAGGTGACGACGTGTCCTTCCGCCACGGCCACGCGCCGGGTGACCTCCTTGCCACCCACGTCCACCATGCGGGGACGCCCCTCGGGGTCCAGGTGGGTGAAGCCGTTTTCCGGCATGGTCTTCCGTCAGGCGGTGCGGAGGAGGTCGGCGCGGACCCGGCGCAGCAGGTCGGCCAGGATCAATTGCGGGTTGACGTTCCCGGACGCCAGGTCCGCCGCGTCGTACACCCGGTCCAGGGCGCGCCCCACGTCCGGCGAGCGGATGTCCCTGCGGCGCGCCACCTGGGTCAGCATCTCCGAGTCGGTGGCGTTCACCAGGTGCTCTCCCGCGCCCGCCGCGGCGGCCATCAGGTCGCGCAGCCAGACGGCCAGCGACTCCAGCGTCCCCAGGAACTCGCCGCGTCCGCCGGTGGGCGCTTCCGCCAGGGCGGCGGCCAGGCGCGGCACCGGGTTGTCGGCCACCGTCGCCAGGAAGAGCGCCTTCCCCGCCTGTCGCTGCTTTTCCAGGGGGCCCGGGCCGTCGCCGGAGGGGATCAGGCGCAGCGCGCGTCCCACCGCGCCCCCGGCCAGGGCCGCAACCTTTTCCGCCTCGGCGGCAGCCAGCCCCTTCCGTTGGACCAGGAAGTCGCATACCTCGCTTTCCGCAAGGGGGAGGAGGCGCACCGGGAGCACCCGCGAGCGGATAGTGGCGAGGAGGGCGCCCGGCGTGGACGAGGTCAGGATCAGCGTGGTGTCGGCCGGCGGCTCTTCCAGCAGCTTGAGGAAGGCGTTGGCGGCCTCCTGCGACGACTCCTGCGGAACCATCGCTTCCGCGTCGCCCACCACGAACACCTTGCGCCTCCCCATCGCCGGGCGGTTGCCTGCGTACTCCTGGAGCGTGCGGATCATCGCCAGGAAGTAGGCCGGGGCGCGGTCGAAGCTCGGGAGGTGGAAGGGGTCCTGGCGCCAGGACCGCAGCTCGGCGGCGCGGCTCTCCTCCAGCTTTTCTCTCAGCTTGTCCGGGCCGGTGGCGTCGGGGCGGGGAAGCGGGAAGAACCAGTGCACGTCCGGGTGCTCCAGGCGCTCCACCAGCCGGCAGGGGAGGCAGGCGCCGCACGGCTCCTGCTGGTCGCCTGCGTTCTCGCACACCAGGCGCTGGGCCAGCCAG
>JAFAYN010000411.1 GCA_019240375.1 Gemmatimonadota bacterium | reverse complement strand
GGTGCAGTACGGCGACTACGCGGTCTGGCAGCGGAGCGCCGCCGCCGGTGCGGCCCGGCAGCGCAAGCTGGAGTTCTGGAGCCGCGCGCTGGCCGGCGCCCCCGCCGCGCTGGAGCTCCCCGCCGACCGGCCCCGGCCGCCGGTGCAGAGCTTCCGCGGCGCGGCGCTCCACTTCGGGCTGCGGGCGCCGCGCGTCGAAGCCCTCCGCGCCCTGGCGCGCCGGGAGGACTGCACCTTGTTCATGGCGCTCCTGGCCGGGTTCGACGCCTGGCTGCACCGCTACACGGGGGCGGACGACCTGGTGGTGGGGACCCCCCTCGCCGGGCGCGACCACCCCGCGCTGGAGGCGCTGATCGGCTGCTTCATCAACGTCCTCCCGGTGCGCGTCCAGGTGGATGCCGGGGAAGGGTTCACCACCCTCCTCCGCCGGGTGCGCGCCTCGCTGCTGGAAGCGTACCCCAACGGCGACGTGTCCTTCGACCGGATCGTGGACGCCGCCGGGATCCCCCGCGACGCCAGCCGCAGCCCGCTGGTGCAGGTGCTCTTCGCCCTGCAGAACACCCCGCTGGAAAGGCTCGACCTCCCCGGAGTGGCGCTGGAGCCGGTGGCGGTGGACTCGGAGGTGTCGCGCTACGACCTGGGGCTGTACCTGCGCGAGGGCCCGGAGGGCGGCCTGGGCGCGAGGGTGGAGCTGAACGCGGACCTGTTCGATCGCGACACGGTGGACCGCTGGATGCGCCACTTCGCGCGGCTCCTGGACGCGGTGGCCGCGGACCCGGAGCGCCCGATCGGCGACGTGGAGATGCTGGACCCCACCGAGCGCGAGCAGCTCCTGCGCGGGTGGAACGCCACGGACCTCCCCTGGGACGACACGGCCACCGTGCCGCGGCTGATCGAGGCGCAGGCCCGGCGCACCCCGCTCGCCGAGGCGCTGGTGAGCGGCGACGAGCGGCTGACCTACGCTGAGCTGGACCGCCGCGCCGAACGGCTCGCCCGGGAGCTGGCCGCGCGGGGCGTGGGCCCCGAGGCGCGGGTGGGGCTGCTGCTGGAGCGCACGGCGGAGATGGTGGTGGCGATGCTCGCGGTGCTCAAGGCCGGCGGGGCGTACGTCCCGCTGGACCCCGCCTACCCGGCCGAGCGCCTGGCCTTCATGCTGGAGGACAGCGGCGCGCGGGTGCTGGTGACGCAGCCCGGGCTGGCGGTGCGGGTGCCGTGGTTCGGTGGGGAGGTGATGGCCCTCACCCCCCGGCCCCTCCCCCACGAGGGGGGAGGGGAGAACGACGGCGTGGAGGTCGAGACCGGCGCGCCGGGTGGGGCTCCCCCCCTCCCCCGGCCCCTCCCCCACGAGGGGGGAGGGGAGCACTACGGTGCCTCTGCTTCTTCAGCCTTCCCCCAGAATTGGGGGATCAAGGGGGCTGCTGTTCCGAGCCTAAGCGAGGCGGGTGGGGGCGTACCGAGCCCGGGAAACACCGCCTACGTCATCTACACCTCCGGCTCCACCGGGCGCCCCAAGGGCGTCGTCGTCACGCACGCCAACGTGGCGAGCTTCTTCGCCGCCATGCGCGAGCGGGTGGGCGAGGCGCCGGGGAGCTGGCTGGCGGTGACCAGCATCTCCTTCGACATCTCCGTGCTGGAGATCCTGTGGACGCTCTCGCGGGGGTCGAAGGTGGTGCTGCGCGGGGCCCGTCCGCAGGCGGTGGCGGCGGACCCCCGCCCGGAAGCTCCTCCCACGGCGTTCAGCCTCTTCTACTTCGCCAGCAGCGAGGACGGGCGTACGCGCGGCAAGTACCGGCTCCTTATGGAAGGGGCGCGCTTCGCCGATCGCAACGGCTTCGAGGCGGTGTGGACCCCGGAGCGGCACTTCCACGCCTTCGGCGGGCTGTACCCCAACCCGTCGGTCACCGGGGCCGCGGTCGCCGCGATTACCGAGAACGTCCGCATCCGCGCCGGGAGCGTGGTCCTCCCGCTGCACGATCCCATCCGCGTGGCGGAGGAGTGGTCGGTGGTGGACAACCTTTCCGACGGACGGGTGGAGATCTCGTTCGCCTCGGGGTGGCACACCACCGACTTCGCGCTGGCGCCGGAGCGGTACGCCGGTCGGCGCGAGGCGATGTTCGAGGAGGTGGAGACGGTGCGCCGGCTCTGGCGCGGCGAGAAGATCCCCCGCGTCTCGGGGACCGGCGAGCCGGTGGAGATCGGGACGCTCCCGCGCCCGGTGCAGCCGGAGCTCCCGGTCTGGATCACGGCGGGCGGGAGCCCGGACACCTTCCGCCGCGCAGGACAGACCGGCGCCCACCTCCTGACCCACCTCCTGGGGCAGAGCGTGGACGAGCTGGCCGACAAGGTCCGCGCCTACCGCGAGGGGCGCCGCGAGGCGGGGCACGACCCGGACACGGGCCAGGTCGCGCTGATGCTGCACACCTTCGTGGGCGATGACCCGGAGTGGGTGCGGGCGACGGTGCGCGGCCCCTTCCGCGAGTACCTGCGTACCTCGTTCGACCTGGTGCTCCGGCTGGCGGAGGGCGCCGGCAAGGACCCCGCGAACCTTTCCGCGGCCGACGTGGAGGTGATGCTCGACCTGGCCTTCGAGCGCTACTACGGGACCAGCGGGCTGATGGGGACCCCGGCCGAGTGCGTGGAGATGGTGCGGCGGGTGCGCGGCGCCGGGGTGGACGAGGTCGCCTGTCTGGTCGACTTCGGAGTGGACGAGGAGCTGGTGCTGGCGGGGCTGGAGCGGCTGCGCGGCGTGATGGAGGCGAGCCGCTCCGCCACCGCTCCGCCCGCCGAGCCCCCGCTCCCGGAGCAGCTCCGGGCGGAACGCGTCACCCACCTGCAGTGCACCCCGTCCATGGCGGGGATGCTCGCCGCCGACCCGGACGCGCTCCGCGCGCTGGGCGGGGTGGAGTGCCTGCTGCTCGGCGGCGAGGCGCTCCCGCGGGAGCTTGCGGCGCGGCTCCGCGCGGCGACTCCCGCGCGCCTGCTGAACATGTACGGCCCCACCGAGACCACCGTCTGGTCCGCCACGCACGACGTGGTCGACACCTCGGGCCCGATCCCGGTCGGCCGCCCCATCGCCAACACCCGCGCGTACGTGGTGGACGAGCGGCTGCAGCCGGTCCCGCCCGGCGTCGCGGGGGAACTGCTGATCGGCGGGCCGGGGGTGACGCGCGGCTACCTGGGGCGCCCGGAATTGACGGCGGAGCGCTTCTTACCCGACCCGTTCGCGGCGAGCGGGGCAGCGGGGGCGCGGGTGTACCGCACCGGCGACCGGGTGCGCTGGCGCGCCGACGGGACGCTGGAGTTCCTGGGACGGATCGACCAGCAGCTCAAGGTGCGCGGGCACCGGATCGAGCCCGGCGAGGTGGAGGCCGCGCTCGACGCCCACCCTGGCGTGCGCGAGAGCGTGGTGGTGGCGGTGGAGGACGGGGCCACCGGGGAGCGGCGCCTGGCCGCGTACCTGGTCCCCGCGGCGGCCGGGGCGCGTCCGCTGGTCGCCCCCGCCGCGCCGGAAGAGCGGGAGCGGATCCTGGGCGGGCTCCCGCGCTTCACCCTCCCCGATGGGACGGTGGTCGCGCACCAGCAGGACCACATCACCCGCGAGCTGTACGGGGAGATCTTCGAGCGGGAGTCGTACCTCCGCCACGGGATCACCCTGGAGGACGACGCCCGCGTGGTGGACGTGGGCTCGAACATCGGGATGTTCACCCTGTTCGCGCACACCCGGGCGCGGGGAGTCCGCACCTGGTCGTTCGAGCCGATCCCGGACACCTTCGCGGTGCTGCGCGCCAACACCTCGCTCTTCGGGCTGGACGCGCGGGTCTTCAACGCCGGCCTGGCCGACACCGCGGGGACGGCGGTCTTCACCTTCTACCCCAACTCCTCCGGCCTTTCCGGCCGCTACGCCGACCTGGAGCGCGACCGCGAGCTGGCCCGCACGGTCATCGAGAGCTGGGCCCACGACGGCGACGGTGCCGGGGGCGGGGGAGCGGAGATCGCGGCCGGGATCGACGTGGACGCCTTCCTCGACGAGCGGTTCCGCGCCGAGACCTTTTCCTGCCCGCTGAAGACGCTCTCGCAGGTGATTCGCGAGGAGGGGATCGACCGGATCGACATCCTCAAGGTGGACGTGGAAAAGAGCGAGTACGACGTGCTGCTGGGGATCGAGGACGAGCACTGGCCCCTCGTCCGGCAGGTGGTGATGGAGGTGGACACAGACGAGCTGCTGGAGCGGGTGACCGGGCTGCTGGAGCGCCACGGCTTCGAGCATGTGGTGGACCGCCAGTACATCACCGCGCCCGGCGAAGGGGGGGAGTACGTGTACATGCTGTACGCAAAGCGCCCGGGGGAGGCTACCCCGCTGCGCCGCACCCCGGACGACGTCTCCGTCCGGCGCGCCGTCCCCACGGCGGCGGAGCTGCGGGCGTACCTGGCCGGGCGCCTCCCCGACTACATGGTCCCCTCGCTCTTCGTCCCGCTGGAGCGGATCCCCCGCACCCCCGGCGGCAAGGTGGACCGGCGGGCGCTCCCCCGCGCCGAGGCGCCGCAAGCCGCGCCGGAGGCCGGGTACGTTGCGCCGCGCAACGCCCTGGAGCGCACCATCTCGGAGGTGTGGCGCGAGGTGCTGGGGGTGGAGCGGATCGGGATCCGCGACAACTTCTTCGAGCTGGGCGGGACCTCGGTGGGGCTGGCGGCGGTGCACCACGCCCTTTCCGAGCGGCTGGACCAGCCGGTCACGGTGGTGGACCTGTTCCGCCACGCCACCGTCGTGTCGCTGGCCGAGCACCTGTCGCGCGGCGAGGCGGGGCCGCCCGAGCACGGCGAGCTGCACGACCGCGCCGAGCGCCAGCGCCAGGCCCGCGGGCAGCGCCAGCGGCCGGGTCGGCCGGGAGGGCCGCGCCGATGAGCCGCCTCCCTCCGATCCCCGAGGCGCTGCGGGGGCGCACCATCGTCCTCCCGAACGAGTACGAGATCGTTTACCAGAGCCGGGCGGAGGCGCGGTACTTCTACCACGACATCTTCGAGAAGCGCGTGTACCTGCGCCACGGCTTCACCCTGGGCGACGGGGACTGCGTCTTCGACGTGGGGGCCAACATCGGGCTCTTCACCCTGTTCGTGCACAGCCTGGGGTACGACGTGGCCTCGTACTCCTTCGAGCCCGCCCCGCGCGTCTACGAGATCCTGCGCGCCAACGCCTCGCGCTACGCGCCGCGGGCACGGCTCTTCAACTACGGGATCTCCGACCGGGTGGCGGAGGCGGAGTTCACCTTCTATCCCAACAGCCCGGGGATGTCCACCTTCCACCCCCGGCTGGAGGACGAGCGCGAAACGCTGCTCGCCATCATGGAAAACCAGCTCCGCGAGGGGATGGAGGGGATGGAGGGGGTGATGCGCCACGCGGACGACCTGCTGGAGGAGCGCTTCCGCAGCGAGACGTTCCGCTGCACCCTACGCCCGCTCTCGCAGGTGATCTACGAGCACCGGGTGGAGCGGATCGACCTCCTCAAGGTGGACTGCCAGAAGAGCGAGCTGCAGGTGCTGGACGGGATCGAGCCCGCCGACTGGCCCAAGGTGCGCCAGGTGGTGCTGGAGGTCCACGACCTGGATGGCGCGCTCGACCGCGTCACCGCCCTCCTCGACCGGCACGGCTTCGAGGTCGTCGCCGAGCAGGACGAGATGTACGTCGGATCGCACCTGTACAACCTTTACGCCCGGCGCCCCCGCGCCGCGTCGTCACCCCACGCCGGCACCCCGGCGCTGCAGCGGGCGCGGGAGCGTGCCGAGCGGCAGCGCCGTGGCGCGACACCCAGAGACAGGGAAGCATGAGCAACGGGAGCAGCTACGAGGGGCCGGAGCGGATCGCAGTCGTCGGGATGGCGTGCCGCTTCCCGGGAGCCGCGGACGTGGAGGCGTTCTGGCGGAACCTCCGCGACGGCGTCGAGTCGATCGCCACCTTCACCGAGGAGGAGCTGCGGGAAGCGGGGACCAACCCCGCTTTCCTGCGGCACCCGGACTTCGTCCCGGCGTACGGCTACGTGGAGGGGGCCGACCTGTTCGACGCGGAGTTCTTCGACTTCCCGCCGCGCGAGGCGGAGCTGATGGACCCGCAGCACCGCCTCTTCCTGGAGCACGCCTGGGCGGCGCTGGAGCACGCCGGGCTGGACCCGGACACCTTCCCCGGCCCCATCGGGGTCTACGCCGGGGCGGGGATGAACACCTACCTGCTGAACATGCTGACCCGCCCCGGCGGGCAGGCGGCCGACCAGCTCCAGAGCCGGATCCGCAGCGACAAGGACTTCCTGGCGACGCTGGCCTCGTACAAGCTGAACCTGCGCGGCCCCAGCATGTCGGTGCAGACGGCGTGCTCCACCTCGCTGGTGGCGACCCACCTGGCGTGCCAGAGCCTGCTCGACTTCCAGTGCGACGCGGCGCTGGCCGGCGGCGTGTCGGTGGGTGCCCCGCTGCGGACCGGCTACCTGGCGCGCGAGGGGGTGTTTTCCCGCGACGGGCACTGCCGCGCCTTCGACGCCCGCGGCGAGGGGACCGTCGGCGGGGGCGGGGTGGGAGTGGTGGTCCTCAAGCGCCTCAGCGACGCGCTTGCCGACGGGGACCGGATCCACGCGGTGATCCTGGGCTCCGCCGTCAACAACGACGGCGCGGCGAAGGTGGGGTACTCCGCCCCCAGCGTGGACGGGCAGGTGGAGGTGGTCGCCATGGCGCACGCCGTCGCCGACGTCCCGCCGGAGACCGTCACCTACGTGGAAGCGCACGGGACCGCGACCCCGATGGGCGACCCGGTGGAGGTGACCGCGCTCACCCGTGCCTTCGCCACGCCGGAGCGCCAGTTCTGCGCGATCGGCTCGGTCAAGACCAACATCGGGCACCTGGACGCCGCCGCCGGGGTGGCGAGCCTGATCAAGGCGGCCCTCATGGTGGAGCACGGGGAGATCCCGGCCACCCTGCACTTCACCGAGCCCAACCCGCGCATCGACTTCGCCGGCACTCCCTTCTTCGTCGCCGACCGGCTCCGCCCGTGGACGACGCCCGCGGGGATCCCGCGGCGCGCCGGGGTGTCGTCGTTCGGGGTGGGCGGCACCAACGCGCACCTGGTGATCGAGGAGCCGCCCCGCCCGGCCGCCGCCCCCGCGGAGGGCGCGCCGGAGCTGGTGGTGCTCTCCGCGCGCACCCCGGAGGCGCTGGACCGCCTCGCCGCGGACACGGCGGAGCGGCTGGAGCGCCACCCGCAGCCGGGGATCGGCGACGTCGCGTTCACCCTGCAGCGGGGGCGGCGCGCCTTTCCCTGGCGGCGGACGCTGGTGGCGGCGAGCGCGGCGGAGGCCGCGGCGCTCCTGCGCGAGGGCGACCCCACCCGGGTCAGCACCCACCGCGCGTCGGACTCCGACCCGGGGGTGGCGTTCCTCTTTTCCGGGCTGGGGACGCAGTACGCCGGGATGGGGCGCGAGCTGTACGAGAGCGAGCCCGCCTTCCGGGCGGCGATGGACCGCTGCTTCGCCCTCCTCCGCGACGGGTGGGGGATGGACCTGCGCGCGGCGCTCTACGGCGGCGCTTCCGCGGCGCCCGCGGGGAGCGGGATCGACTTCCGGGCGATGGTGCGCGGTGGCGGCGGCCCCACCGACGACCCGCTCCAGGGGGCGCGCTGGGGGCACCCGGCGATGTTCGCGGTGGGGTACGCGCTGTCCGAGCTGTGGCGTGATCGGGGGATCGAGCCGCGCGCGGTGGCCGGGCACTCGCTGGGCGAGTACGTGGCGGCGTGCGTCGCCGGGGTCTTCACCCTGGAGGACGCGCTGACCCTGGTGGTGCGCCGCGCCGAGCTGCTCGCCCCCATCGAGGGGCACATGGCCGCCGCGACGCTGTCCGAGGCGGAGACGCGCGCGCTGGTGGAGGAGGTGTCGCGCGAGGGGCACGCGCTCTGGCTGGCCGCCGTCAACGCGCCGCGCTCGTGCGTGGTGGCCGGGACCCCGGCGGCGGTGGCGCGCTTCGGGGAGCGGGCGCGCGCAGGGGGCGCGGCCGTCCTCCCGCTGGCGGTGCGGCACCCCTTCCACTCGGGGCTGCTGGAGCCGGTCCGCGAGCAGTTCCGGCACGTGGTGGGCGCCGTCCGCAGGAGCGCGCCGCGGATCCCCATGGCCTCCAACGTCACCGGCGGATGGCTGCGGGCCGAGCGGGCGCAGTCGGTGGACTACTGGGTGGAGCACCTGCTCGCCCCGGTGCGCTTCGCGGAGTGCGTGGACACCCTGCGCGGGCTGGGCGCCGACGCCGAGGACGAGCCGGTGCTGCTGGAGGTGGGGCCCGGCGCCGTGCTCGGGTCGTGGGCGCGGCAGCAGGGGGCGAAGCGGGTGGCGTCCAGCCTCCGCCACGCCGAGCAGCCGGGGAGCGACCGCGCCGTCCTGCTTGGGGCGCTGGGAGAATTGTGGGGGTGGGGCGTCCCGGTGGAGTGGGCCCGCCAGGGCGACGCCGGGGGGCGCCGCCGCGTCGTCCTCCCCGGGCACCCGCTGCACCGGAAGCGCTTCTGGCTGGCCGACGGGCCGGCGCACGATGAGGCGGTGAGCCCCACCGGCCGGAGCTGGCGCCGGGTGGGGGCGGGGGAGCCCGCGCCGGCGGAGTCGCTGGCCGGGCGCCGGGTGGCGGTGCTGGGCGGGGCGGGGGCGGAGCGCTTCGTAGAGCGGCTGCGGGGCGAGGGCGCGGAGGTGGCGCGGGTGGAGCCCGGCGACGACTCGGCGCGCCTCGCGGCGGAGCTGCGGGAGCGCGGGTGGGGCGCGGGAGTGCTGACCGTGCACCTGTGGGCGCTGGACGACGACGCGGGGGAGCCCACCCTCGACGCGCTGGAGGCGGGGGTGGACCGCGGCCTCCGCGGGCTCCTCCGCTGGGTGCGCGCCGCCGCCGCGGCCGGGCTGCTGGAGGAGGGGAGCGCGCTCCTGGCGGCGACCCGCGGGGCGCACGCCGCTCCCGGAGAGGCGGAGCCGCGCCCCTGGCAGGCGATGCTCGGCGCACTCCCGGCGATGGTGGCGCGGGAGTACCCGGGCGTGCGCGCCCGCAGCGTGGACGTGGAGACCGAGGAGTGGGAGGAGGCGGTGCTCCGCGAGGCGGCCCTCCTCTGCGCGGCGGACGGGGGGCCGGCGGAGGTGGCGTACCGCGCCGGTGGGCGCTGGGAGCCGGCCGGCGAGACCTCCGGGGCGGAGGGCCCGGACGGGGCGGGGGAGCGCGCGCCGCACCCGCGTCCGGCCTCGGCACCGCCGTACGTCGCGCCGCGCAACGAGCTGGAGCGGACGCTGGCGGAGCTGTTCCGGCGCGCGCTGGGGATCGAGCGGATCGGCGTCGACGACGGCTTCTTCGACCTGGGCGGCGACTCCCTGGTCGCCACGCACCTCCTGTCCTCGATCAACGAGCGCTTCCGGGTGGAGCTCCCGCTCCGCGTCCTTTTCGAGTCGTCCACCCCCGCGCGCCTGGCGGAGCAGGTCGCGGCCGGACAGGCCGGGGAGGGGGACGACCCGCTCGCCCGGGCCCCGGCGGAGCGCATCCCCCACCGCGAGGAGGGCGTGCCGGCTCCGCTCTCGTTCGCGCAGCAGCGCATCTGGATCCAGGACCGGATCGATCCCGGCGCGACCCTGTTCAACGTCCCCATCACTCTCCGCCTGCGCGGGGAGCTGGACCGGGCGGCGCTGCGCCGCGCGCTGGAGGAGATCGTGCGGCGTCACGAGGCGCTGCGGACCGTCTTCCGGATGGAGGACGAAGGCCCGGTGCAGGTGGCCCTCCCCGTCGGCGCCGTCCCCGTCGTGGAGGAGGACCTGGCCGGGCGCGCGGACGCGGAGGACGAGGCGCTGCGCCGCGCCCGGGCCGAGGCCGAGCGCCCCTTCGACCTGGAAAGCGAGCCCCCCTTCCGGGTGCTCCTGCTGCGCGTCGGCGAGCGGGAGCACGTCCTGGTGCTGGGGCTGCACCACGCCTCGCAGGACCGCTGGTCGTCCGGGATCCTGCTCGACGAGCTGGGGGAACTGTACCGGGCCTTCGCGCGGGGGGTGGAGTCGCCCCTCCCCGAGCCCGAGCTCCAGTACGCCGACTTCGCCGCCTGGCAGCGGGACCGCCTCCGGGGAGAAACGCTCGACCGGCTGATCGGCTACTGGAAGGAGCGGCTGGAGGGGGCGCCGGAGTCGATCGACCTCCCCACCGACTTCCCGCCGGGGCGCGCCTCCAGCTTCCGCGTCGGGACGCACCCGGTGCGCCTCCGCGAGGAGACGGTGCACGGCCTGCGCGCCGCCGCCCGCGACGGCCAGGCCACGCTCTACATGGTGATGCTCGCCGCGTACGTGGAGTTCCTGCGGCGCTGGTCCGGGCAGGACGACGTGGTGGTGGGCTCCAACGTGGGCGGCCGGATCCGCACCGAGACGGAGCGGCTGATGGGGAGCTTCGCCAACACGCTGGCCCTCCGCTTCCGCGAGGGAGGAGCCCGCACCTTCCGCGACCTCCTGGCGGAGGTGCGCGACACGGTGCTGGAGGCGCACCAGCACCAGGAGCTCCCCTTCGAGCGGCTGGTGGAGGAGCTGCGTCCGGCGCGCGAGGCGGGGCGGATGCCGCTGATCCGCACCTCGCTCGACCTGCACCGGGGGCTGGCGGTCCGCCAGCGGGCGCTGGAGCTGGAGATGGAGGTGGTGCCGATCCAGGCCGGGGCCGCGGGGGTCGACTTCCACTGGTTCCTGGAGGAGGCGGAGGGGCACGTCGGCGGGGTGCTGGAGTACGACGCCCGCCTCTTCCTCCCGGAGACCGCCGCGCGCCTTGCCGACGCCTACCTGCGCCTGCTCGACGCGGTGGCCGCCGATCCCGACGCGCCGCTCGCCCTCCTCGATCCGCTCACCCCGGAGGAGCGTGCCCGGGTGCTGGTGGAGTGGAACGACACCGGGCGGAGCTACCCGCGCGGCGAGTGCGTCCACGACCTGTTCCGCGCCCGGGCGGAGCGCACCCCGGACGCGGTCGCGCTGGTGCACGGGGAGCGGGCGTTGAGCTACGGCGAGCTGGAGCGGCGCGCCAACCGGCTCGCGCACCGGCTGCGCGCGCGCGGCGTGGGGCCGGAGACGCGCGTGGGCGTGTGCCTGGGCCGGACGCCGGAGCTGGTGGTGGCGCTGCTGGGGGTGCTGAAGGCGGGGGGCGCATACGTCCCCCTCGACCCGGCGTACCCGCGGGAGCGCCTGGGGTGGATGGCCGCGGACGCGGAGGTCGCGCTCGCCCTCACCACAACGGCGCTGGCGGACCGCCTCCCGGCGGGGGTGGAGCCGCTCCTCCTGGACGCGCCCGGCGACAAAGGGCCCGACACCGCCCCGGAAACGGGGGCGACGCCGGAAAACCTGTCGCACGTGATCTTCACCTCCGGCTCCACTGGACGCCCCAAGGGGGTGATGATCCGCCACGCCGGCGTCGTCGCCCTGCTGCACTGGCTGCGCGAGAGCGTGTCGGACGAGGAGCGGAGCGCCGTCCTCTTCTCCACCTCCATCGACTTCGACGTGTCGGTGGCCGAGGTCTTCGGCACGCTCTGCTGGGGCGGAACGCTGGTGCTGGTGGAGAACGCGCTGGAGCTGGTGAGCGTGGCGACGCCGGTGGTCTACGCCAGCATGGTCCCCACCGCCGCGGCGGAGCTGCTGCGCATGGACGGGATCCCGGCGAGCGTGCGGACGCTGAACCTGGGCGGCGAACCGCTCCCCGCCGACCTGGCCCGGGCGCTGTACGACCTGGGCACGGTGCAGAAGGTCGGGAACCTGTACGGTCCCACGGAGGACACCACCTACTCCACCTACGCCCTGGTGGAGCGCGGCGCGGCGCGGGTGAGCA
>JAFAYN010000370.1 GCA_019240375.1 Gemmatimonadota bacterium | reverse complement strand
CGTCGAGGCCGCGCACGGCGACCCGGTGCTGGAGTTCGGGCTCCGGCGCGCGCAGGGGATCGACGGCGGGCTCACCGCGAGCCGCGCGGCCTTCATCGGCGGGTGCTCGGCCACCAGCAACGTGCTGGCCGGCAAGCTCTTCGGCATCCCGGTGAAGGGGACGCACGCCCACTCCTGGGTGATGAGCTTCGACAGCGAGCTGGAGGCCTTCGAAGCCTACGCCGCGGCCATGCCCAACAACTGCGTCTTCCTGGTGGACACCTACGACACGCTGGAGGGGGTCCGGAACGCGGTGCGGGTCGGCCATGCGCTCCGTCGGCGGGGGCACGAGCTGCTGGGCGTTCGGCTCGACTCGGGCGACCTGGCGTACCTGTCCATCGAGGCGCGTAAGATCCTGGACGCGGCGGGCTTCCCCGACGCGCAGGTCTTCGCCAGCAACGACCTGGACGAGCGCACCATCGAGGCCCTACGGCGCCAGGGGGCGAAGATCGCCGTCTGGGGGGTGGGGACCCGGCTCTCGACCGCATACGACCAGCCGGCGCTGGGAGGGGTCTACAAGCTTTCCGCCGTGCGGCGCGCCGATGGGACGTGGGAGGACCGGATCAAGCTGTCGGAGAACCCGGCGAAGCGGTCGATCCCGGGGCTCCTCCAGGTGCGCCGCTACTCCAGGGACGGCGGGTACGTGGGCGACGTGATCTACGACGAGCGGAATCCCCCCGGGGAGACGGTGCGGTACGTCCACCCCACGGACGCGCTCCGGCGGAACGCCTTCGGCGCCGGGACCGAGTCGGAGGAGCTGCTGGTCCCCGTGTTCCGCGCGGGGGCGCTGGTGTACGACGTCCCCACGGTGGCCGAGGCGCAGGCCCGGCTCCGGGAGCAGCTCGCGCGCTTCCACCCCGGCGTGCGGCGCTTCGACAACCCGCACGAGTACCCGGCCGGGATCGAGGAGGGGCTGAACGAGCGGCGCAACCGGATGATCCTCGCCCTCCGCGAAGCGGCGTAATCGGGCGCCGGAGCGCCGCCGTCGGATCGACCTCGGCAACGTGGGTTTTGTCGTCCAAACGAATGCAACCAGGGAGGATCCCATGAACACCAGCCAGCTTCCGGTCCCCGACTTCTACGACGCGAAGCACGCCGCGGACTACGGCTACCGCCCCGACCAGCAGGCGGTCTTCGAGCAGGCGACCGCGTGGGCGCGGTCCCACGACGTGCGCCCCTCGGCGACGGACCGCAGGAAGGTGCTGCTCCTCCTCATCGACCTGCAGAAGGACTTCTGCTTCCCCGCGGGGACGCTGTACGTGGGCGGCCGCTCCGGGAGGGGCGCGATCGAGGACAACGACCGCATCGCCCGCTTCGTCTACCGGAACCTGGCCGCGATCACCGACGTCACCTGCACGCTGGACAGTCACCTCCCCTTCCAGATCTTCTTCGCCCCGTTCTGGGTGGACGCCGACGGCCTGCCGCTCCGGCCGCACACCACCATCGCCGTGGGAGACATCCGCGAGGGGAGGGTCCAGCCGAACCCCGCGGTGGCCGGCTGGCTGACCAACGGCAACTACGCCTTCCTGCGCCGCCAGGTGGAGTTCTACTGCGAGGAACTGGAGGCGGCGGGGAAGTACACGCTCTACCTGTGGCCGCCGCACTGCCTGCTGGGGAGCGACGGACACGCCCTGGCCGGGGTGATCCACGAGGCGCGCCTCTTCCACAGCTTCGCCCGGAGCGCGCCGGGGCGGGTGGAGGTCAAGGGCGGCAACTACCTGACGGAAAACTACTCGGTCCTGGCGCCCGAGGTCACGCGGCGCTTCGACGGCAAGCCGCTCGACCAGAAGAACGCCCAGTTTCGCGACGCCCTGCTGAAGTACGACGCCATCGTCGTCGCCGGGCAGGCCGCCAGCCACTGCGTGAAGTCGTCAATCGACGACCTGCTGGGCGAGCTGAGGACGCACGCGCCCGGGCTGGTGAAGAAGGTCTTCATCCTCCGCGACTGCATGAGCGCCGTCGCGGTGCCCGACGGCCGGGGTGGCTTCCTGGCCGACTACACCGACGACGCCGAGGCCGCGCTCCGGCGCTTCGCCGACGCCGGGATGCACGTCGTCACCTCCGACACCCCGATGGCCGACTGGCCGGGGATGAACGGCTGAAGCGGCGGGGAGGATGGTGTCTAGAGTGACACGCCCTTCGGTACGGGCCGGTCACCACCCTTGCGCGACGAGCAGGGTAGATGTACTGTTGTACATAAGTACAACACCGCCACACGGGAACTCGGATGCTGGTGAACGTCGATCCTCGCGACGCACGGCCCCTGTACCTCCAGATCATGGACGAGGTGCGGCGGGCGCTCGTGGTCGGTACGCTGCGGCCGGAGGACCCGCTCCCCTCGGTACGGGAGCTGGCCTCCGAGCTGGTGGTGAACCCCCGGACGGTGTCGCAGGCGTACCGGGAGCTGGAGCGCGAGGGGGTCATCTACGTGCGGCGGGGGCAGGGGACCTTCGTCGCGCCGGACGCCCGCTCCGGCCGCGACGAGCGCCGCGCCCTGGCCCGCGAGGTGGCGAAGCGGGCGCTGCTCGACGCGCGGCGCAGCGGGCTGGGGGTGGAGGAGCTGGTGACGTTCATCCGGGAGGTGGCGGCCGAGGAGGAGGGGGAGCCCTCGCGGTCGGCCGCCGCAGCGAGCGAAGGAGACGAGGAATGAGCCGCCCGACCCACCCCGATCCCGACGTCGACGCCTGCGCGGTGTCCACGCACGGGCTCACCCGGCGCTACCGTGGCGTGACGGCGCTCGACCGCGTGGACCTCCGGGTCCCGGAGGGAGCGGTGTACGTCCTGGTGGGAGCCAACGGCGCGGGGAAGAGCACCACGCTCAGGCTGCTGATGAACCTGGAGCGGCCGGACGCCGGCACCGCCGAGGTCTTCGGGCTGGACACCGTCCGGGACGGTCCCGGGGTGCGGGCACAGATCGGGTACGTCCCGGAGCACCACGACGCCGGCTACCGGTGGATGAGGTGCGGGCGCCTGCTCCGGCACGCGGCGGCGTACTACCCGGCCTGGGACCCCGCCTACGCCGACCACCTGGGCCGCGCCTTCGGACTGAAGCCGGACCGCAGGGTCGGCACCCTTTCCAAGGGCGAGGCCCGGCGGCTCCAGCTCGTGATGGCTCTGGCGCACCGTCCGCCGCTCCTCCTCCTGGACGAGCCGACCGACGGGCTGGACCCGGTGGTGCGCCGACAGACGCTGGCGCTGCTGGCCGAGCACCTGGCCGACACGCCGACCACCGTCCTGGTCTCCACCCACCAGGTGTACGAGGTGGAGAGCCTGGCCGACCACGTGGGGGTGCTCCGGGAGGGGCGGCTGGTGGCGCAGCTCTCTCGCGACGAGCTGCGGCGCACGGTCCGGCGCTACCGCGTGGAGGTGCCGGAGGGGTGGGAGGCGCCGCCAGGGCTGCGCGGCACGGGCGCCCGGCGCTCCGGCACCGGCCGCGAGGTGCAGTGGACGCTGGTGGGGGAGGAGCGGGAGGTGACGGAGCGCCTGGCCCTCGCCGGGGCACGGGTGCGCGAGGTGACACCGCTGGGGCTGGAGGACGCGGCCCTTGCCTTTCTTCCCGAAGAGGGACCCCGATGATGCAGCCGACGCTCCACTCCACCCCCCGCCCGCGCGACGTGCTGCGGGAGCAGCTCCGCGTGACGGGATCCGCCCTGCGCCTGCCGTTCCTGGTCCCGGCGGTACTGCTGGTGCTGGCGGCGCTCCTCGTCGCCGGGCTCACGGACGCGCGCTCTCCGGCCGACTTCCACCCCGAGTCCCAGATGCTCCCGGGGATGCTGGGCCTGGTGCTCCCCATCGCCGTCTGGAGGGGGGAGCGGCACTTCGGGGCCGGCTTCCTGTGGACGCTCCCGGTGGACCGGCGGCGGCACGCGCTCGCGAAGGTCTTCGCCGGGTGGGCGTGGCTGATCTCCCTGGTGGCGATCTTCGTCCTCTGGCTGCTCGCGTACACCCTCGTCACCGGCGGCAAGGTCCAGCCGGTGGAGGCGCTCTGGATCCTCCCGCCGCGCCCCTTCCCGGCGCACGGGCTCGTCGATCCGGCGACGCTGCGCACCGTCCACTGGACGCCGGAGCCGCTCTTCTGGCTCGTCCCCTTCACGGCGGCGACCGGGACCTACCTCCTCGCTAGCGCCGCGGTCCTGGGACTCCGCCACCCGCTCTGGTGGATCGTCGGGATCGGGATCGCCATCGTCGCCCTCGACGGGGTCGGCGCCCTGGCGCACGCGCCGTGGCTGCGGATGGCGCCCGGACGGGTGCTGGAGCCGCTCTTCTACGGGCCGTACGGGTTCGACGCGCTCCTCACCGCGCGGATCCAGTCGATCCGGACCGAGGCTACCCTCGCCACCGGGGAGTCGGTGGTGGTGTGGCGGACAATGCCGGACCTCCGTCTGTGGGTGGTGGCCACCCTGCTCTGGACGGGCGGCGGCCTTGCCGCCCTCTGGGCCGCCGCATCCCGCCACGGCGAGCGCCGACCCGCCTGACCCGACCCCACTGACAGCGAATTCGTACCTCTTCGGGCGTCGTCCACCGGACGACGCCTCCCCCGAACACGTCCCTCACCCCCGTTTCGCGCGATGGAGCTGCAGATCCACAACCTGTCCAAGACCTATTCCAACGGGGTGCACGCCCTGAAGGACGTCACGCTGACGATCCCCCCCGGGATGTTCGGGCTGCTAGGCCCGAACGGCGCCGGCAAGTCCTCGCTGATGCGCACCCTCGCCA
>JAFAYN010000327.1 GCA_019240375.1 Gemmatimonadota bacterium | reverse complement strand
AGTACCCCACCTATATGCAGACGCTCGTCCTGACCCGCGGCAGCAACGAGGGGTCCGAGAACAACGACGAGATCAACGTCAACAGCGTGGAGGGGCAGCCGGTCTCGCTCGACGTGTCCATGTCGTTCGAGCTGGACCCGACGGGGGTGCCGCACCTCTACACCACCTTCCGCTCCGACATCGCCACCATCCAGCACACCTACGTGAAGCAGGCCATCCGGCAGGCGCTGCAGGAGGTGGTGGGGAGCGAGGAGATCGCGGCCATCATCGGCCCCAAGAAGGCCGAGGTGGTTTCCCGCACGCAGCGCCTCCTGACCGACCGGCTGGCGCCGTACGGGATCGTGGTCAAGCAGCTCACCATCAACGAGCTGCGCGCCCCGCAGGCGGTGATCGACGCCATCAGCGCCAAGAACGTGATGCAGCAGCAGGCGCTCACCGCGCAGAACGAGCTGCAGAAGAGCCAGTTCCAGGCGCAGGGCGACTCGATCCGGGCCGCAGGCCGCGCCAAGGCCATCACCGCCGAGGCGGAGGCGCAGGCGCACGCCAACCAGCTCCTCTCGCAGAGCATCACCCCCACGCTGGTGCAGTACGAGGCCGCCAAGCGCTGGGACGGGAAGATGCCGCAGGTGACCGGGGGCTCCACGCCGATGATCCAGCTCCCGCGCCCCGGAAACTGACGGACCCTCCCTCCGGCGACGGAGGATGAGGAACGGCCGGCCGCGACCCCGCGGCCGGCCGTTTCCGCTTCGCGGCCGGGGCGATAGCTTCCCCCCACCGCACCCTCCGCATCCGGCCTCCCACGCGCGAGCGTCCATGACCCGAGACTCCCGGTCCGAGCTGCCGCCGACCGCCCACCCGGTCCGCCCGTCCCGCGTCGCGCGGCTGGGTCGGAACCTCACCTTCCGCGTGCTGGTCGCCATCGCGCTGGGCGCGCTGCTCGGCGCACTGGCGCCGGACTGGGGGAAGGCGATGAAGCCGCTGGGCGACACCTTCGTCAACCTGGTGCGGATGGTGATCGCCCCGGTCATCTTCCTCACCATCGTGCTCGGCATCGCCCACACGACCGACCTGAAGAAGGTGGGACGGGTGGGGCTCAAGGCGCTGCTGTACTTCGAGGTGGTGACCACCTTCGCGCTGGCGATCGGGGTGATCGTGATGAACCTGGCGCACCCCGGCGCCGGGATCGACGCCTCGCGCCTGGCCCACGGCGACGTGTCGCAGTACACGGCGGCGGGGAAGGAGATGAACTTCGTCGACTTCCTCACCCACGTCGTCCCGTCCAGCGTGGTCGGCGCCTTCGCGCAGGGCGAGATCCTGCAGGTGGTCTTCTTCTCGGTGCTGTTCGGGGTGGCGCTCGCTTCCATGGGGCGCCCGGGGCGGATCGTCACCCGGGTGCTGGACCGCCTGGCGCAGGTCTTCTTCCGCATCGTCGGGATCGTGATGGCGGTGGCGCCCGTCGGGGCCTTCGGGGCGATGGCCTACACCATCGGTGCCTTCGGGGTGGGGTCGCTCCTCACGCTGGGGCGGCTGATGGGTGCGGTGTACGTCACCATGGCGCTCTTCGTCTTCGTGGTCCTCAACGCCATCGCCCGGCTGTACGGCTTCAGCCTGTGGAAATTGCTCCGCTACATCCGCGACGAGATCCTGATCGTGCTGGGGACCTCGTCCAGCGAGGCGGTCCTCCCGCGCATGCTCGACCGGATGGAGCGCTTCGGGTGCGCCCGCCCGGTGGTGGGGCTGGTGATCCCGGCGGGGTACTCGTTCAACCTGGACGGCACCTCCATCTACCTGTCCATGGCGACGCTCTTCATCGCCCAGGCGTACGGGGTGCACCTGTCCATCGGGCAGCAGCTCAGCGTCCTGGCGATCCTGATGGTCACCTCCAAGGGAGCGGCCGGCGTGACCGGCTCCGGCTTCATCGTCCTCGCGAGCACCCTTTCGGCGCTGCGGGTGGTGCCGGTGGAGGGGGTGGCGCTGATCCTGGGGGTCGACCGCTTCATGAGCGAGGCGCGGGCGATCACCAACCTGATCGGCAACGCGGTGGCGACGGTGGTGATCTCCAAGAGCGAGAACGCCTTCGACGAGGGGAGAAACGCCGCCGCCCTGGCCGCGATGCACGGCGGAGGGGAACCAATCGCCGGGGAGGGCGTACCGGTCGGGTGAGACCCGGCCGACATCCCCGAACGAGAGCACCCTTGCGACACGCCTGGCTCCGCAGTCCGCTCACCCTCCTCCTGGCCGCGCTGGCGCTGGCCGGGGCGTGGGGCGTGGGCTCCGGCGCGGAGCCGGCCCGGGCCCGCCTGGGGTCGGTCGCGGCGACGTCCGTGCTTGCGCGGGAGGGGCACGAGGGGGCGCGGGACTTCCTGCACTCGGCCGCGGTCGCGGGGCACCTGCTCGCGCGGGACGAGCCGCTCCGGCTCCGCCCCGTCCCTCCGGGGCTCCGCTCCGCCTCACCCCTCCCGTTCCGCCGGCTCCCGCTTTCGTCCGACGCTCCCCGCGTCGCGGCGGTCCGGCGCGCCCGCCTCGGCTTCGCCGCACGGCTCGCGGCGGCGCGGGACGGCACCCTCTCGTCCTGCAGCACCGGTCTACCCCCTCCCCTTCGCGCGTAGCTGCTGAATCCCGCGGCCGTTCCGGCCGCGACTCGCAACCGCGTGCGCCGTCGCCATTCCAGGGCCGGTCCGGGCTTTCCGGCGGCCCCGGGAGCGCGCGCCCACGCATCCGTGCAAACGCGCAAGCCCAAGAGGTAAGACCATCATGTACGTACTCGCCATGCAGGCCGCGGAGAGCGGCCTCACGCTGGAATCGATCCTGCGCGACATCCCGCTCACCCCGGGCTCGGTGATCACCTACGCCATCTTCCTGGGCGGGGGGTTCCTGCTCTGGTGGGCCAACCGCCCCGAGGTGATCCGGCGCTACGCCGAGCGCCGCGCCGCGGAAAGGGCCGCGGAGGAAGAGGGCACCAGGCCGGCGGTCCGGCCGTAGCGGCGGAGGGTCCGCCCGCGGGCGCGGGCGGACCCCTTCCGGGAAAGGAGAGCCATGTTCGTGGTCGACCGCTTCGTCCTGGTCGCGGGAGTCCTCCTCCTGCTGGGGATCGCGTCGAGCAAGTTCTCGGCGCGGCTGGGGGTCCCCGTGCTGGTGCTCTTCCTGGGCGTGGGGATGCTGGCCGGCTCGGAGGGGATCGGCCGCATCGCCTTCGCCGACTACCACCTGGCGCACGGGATCGGGACCGTGGCACTGGCGGTCATCCTGTTCGACGGCGGGCTGCACACCCCGATGTCCGCCGTGCGGCTGGCGGGGAAGCCGGCGCTGGCCCTGGCGACCGCCGGGATCGTGATCACCGCGCTGGTGACCGGGTGGGCCGCCTCGTGGATCCTGGGGATCCCGCCGCTGCAGGGGGTGCTGCTGGGGAGCATCGTCGGCTCCACCGACGCGGCGGCGATCTTTTCCGTGATCCGGCTCAGCGGGCTGCACGT
>JAFAYN010000324.1 GCA_019240375.1 Gemmatimonadota bacterium | reverse complement strand
TCACGCTGGAGCTGTACGACGCGGGCGGGAGCCGGCGCGTGGAGGTCCGGCCGGGCGCGGGCGGCGGGCTGGTCCGCTCGTGGACGGTGAACGGGAGCACCCGCGCGTGGGACGGCGAGGCGGCCCGCTGGATGCCCGGCGCGCTGGCGGAGCTGTTCCGCCACACCACCTACGCCAGCAGCGAGCGGGTGGGGGCGAGGCTCGCCAGCGGCGACACCCGGGCGGTGCTGGACGAGGTCGCCCACATGGGAAGCGACGGCACGCGGCGGCAGTACTACGAGAGCCTGCTGGCGAGCGGCAGGCTGGACGCGGAGGGGGTGCGCCGCGTGGCGCACGACGCCGCCACCCTGGGCTCGGACGGGGACAAGGCCGCAGTGCTGGTGGCCGCCACGCGGCGGAACCCGGGTGACGCGGCGCTGCAGCGCGAGGTGATCGCCTCCACCCGCGGGATCGGCTCCGACGCCGACCGCCGCGGTGTGCTGACTACCCTGGTGACCGGGGGGCGGCTCGCGCCCGAGTCCCAGCGCTACCTGCTCCGGTCCGCCGACGTGATCGGCTCCGACGGCGACCGGGCCGCCCTGCTGGTCGACTTCGCCACCCGCTACCCCCTGCGCGACCCCGCGGTGCGGGACGCCTTCTTCGACGCGGTGTCGCGAATCGGGTCGGATGGCGACCGGCGGCGGGTGCTCACCCTTCTCGCCGGGCGCGGGCGCCCCGACGCGCCCACCGTCGTCCGGGTGCTGCAGATGGCGGAGGGGATCGGCTCCGACGGCGACCGGGCCGCCCTGCTCCGCACCGTCGCCGACCTCAAGCTGGTGACGGCGGAGACCCGCCCCGCCTACCTGCACGCGGCCCGCACCATCGGCTCCGAGGCGGACCGGGAGGCGACTCTCGCCCGCGTGGGCGAGGGGACGCGAACCGCCTCCCGCGCGAGCGCGTCCGCGAGCGCGAGTGCGAACGCATCCGCGAACGCGTCCGCGAGCGCCCCCTCGTCGGTGTCCAGCACCACCACGCTGACCTGGACCGACAGCGACTCCGGGCGGAGCGTGACGATGCAGGCGCGCGACGTGGTCCTGGACCCCGCCGGCCGCAGGATCGAGCGGATCCGCCCCGGCGGCTTCCTGGTGCTGGACGAGACGAGCCCCGGCCTCCGGCAGAAGGTGCGCATCGAGCCCGGCCCCGACGGACGGCTCCGCCGCAGCTACACCGGCGGCTCGCTGGATTCCGGCCGGCTCGCGGCCTGGGAGTCGGAGCTGATCGCCCGCTTCGCCGGCTCCCTCGGCAGGCGGTGACCGGACCGGGGAGCGCGCCACGCGGCGCGCTCCCCGGGGCTCCGGCCGCCCCGTCGAGCCGCATCCCCCGAAAACCCGTCGGTTCTCACCGTCCGCACTTTTCCCGGAGCCGGACCATGCGGTCGTTCTGCCTCCTCCTTCCCCTCGCGCTCGCCCTGGCGGGAGCGCCCCCGACCCTCGCGCAGGGCACCCGCGCCGACGCGCCCGCTCCCACGGCGCGCAGACAGGCGCTCGCGGTGCCGGTGGAGGGGCGCCCCCCCACGGTGGACGGCCGGCTGGACGACCCGGCGTGGCGGGCCGCGCCGGTCCTCACCGGCTTCCTGCAGAAGCAGCCCGCCGAGGGCGAGCCCGCCACCGAGCGTACCGAGGTGCGCTTCCTGTACGACGGCGACGCGCTGTACGTGGGCGCCCGCATGTACGCCAGGGACCCCGCCCGGATCCAGGCGCCGGTGAGCCGCCGCGACAACGGCTCGCAGGCCGAGCACCTGTGGATCTCGCTGGACACCTACCACGACCGGCGCACCGCGTACTCGTTCGGGGTCACCGCCTCGGGGACGCGCATGGACTGGTACCACCCGCGCGACGACGAGACCGACATCGACCTGTCCTTCGACCCGGTGTGGGAGGCGCGCGCCGAGCGCGACTCGCTGGGATGGACGGCGGAGATGCGCATCCCCTTCTCGCAGCTCCGCTTCAACGCGCTCCCCGAGCAGGTCTGGGGGCTCAACGTGGACCGGTGGATCCCCTCCACGCAGGAGGACGACTTCTGGATCCCCGTCCCCAGCAAGGAAAAGGGGTGGGCCTCGCGCATGGGGGAGCTGACCGGGATCCGGGGGATCCGCCCCACCCGGCGCCTGGAGCTGATGCCGTACGTGGCGAGCGGCGCCACCTTCACCGCCGAGCCCGGGGTGGGGAACCCCTTCGACGACGGGAGCCGGGTGACCGCGCGCGCCGGCGGCGACGTGAAGATGGGGCTGGGCCCCAACCTGACGCTGGAAGGGACGGTGAACCCGGACTTCGGGCAGGTGGAGGCCGACCCGGCGGAGGTCAACCTCAGCGCCTTCGAGTCGTTCTTCCCGGAAAAGCGCCCCTTCTTCATCGAGGGGAGCCAGCTCCTGTCCGGGAACGGCCCCAGCTACTTCTACTCGCGGCGCATCGGCGCCCCGCCGCGCACCGACCTGCTGAACGGCGGCTTCTTCAACGACGTCCCCCCCGCCAGCACCATCCTGGGCGCGGCCAAGGTCACCGGCCGCCTCGCCTCGGGGACCTCGGTGGGGGCGCTGGCCGCGCTCACCGACCACGAGTCGGCCCGCACCTTCGATCCCGCGGCCGGCGTCTTCGGGCGGACCCGCGTCGCACCGCGCACCGGGTTCGGGGTGGTGCGCGCGCAGCAGGAGTTCGGGCGGGACGCCTCCACCGCGGGGGTGATCCTGACCGGGGTGCGGCGGGAGCTGTCGGACGGCGAGCCGCTGGCCGGGCTGCTCGACCGCCAGGCGCTGACCGGGGGCGCCGACTGGAACCTGCGCTTCCGCGGCGGCGAGTACTCGCTGAGCGGATACGCCGGCTTCAGCCACGTGGAGGGGGACTCCGCCGCCATCCTCCGGCTGCAGCGCTCCAGCGCCCGCTACTTCCAGCGCCCGGACGCCGGGTACGTGGAGCTGGACCCCTCGCGCACCTCGCTCTCCGGGTACACGGCCGGGGTGGAGATGGACCGCAACAGCGGCCGGCACTGGATCTGGTTCGTGGGGGCGGGGGCGGAATCGCCCGGCTTCGAGCTGAACGACCTGGGGAGCCTGAGCACCGCCGACGGGCTCAGCGCGTACGCCCAGCTGCGCTACCGGGAAACGCGGCCGGGCCCGGTGCTGCGGCGGTACGCGGTGTTCGTCACCCCCTCGGCCGAGTGGAACTACGGCGGCGTGCGCACCCAGGGCGACCTGTTCTTCGACGCGGATCTGACGTGGAAGAACTACTGGCAGAGCGTGTTCACCTTCTTCGTCACCCCGCGGGCGCAGAGCGCCACCCTGACGCGCGGCGGGCCGCTGGCCGGGAGGCCGTCGCAGTGGGCGGCAATCGGTAAGCTGTCCACCTCTTCGGCGTCGCGCACGCGCTGGAGCGGGAGGATCTACTACGGGCGGAACGAGGAGGACGACCCGACCTACCGGATTTCCGGCGGGGTGTCCATCCGCCCGGGACCTCGCTGGCAGCTCTCGGTGGAGCCCAACTACGTGCGCTTCGGGCTGTCGCGGCAGTACGTGGCGACCCGAGACGGCGGGACGGCGGCCACCTTCGGGCGGCGCTACGTGTTCGCTCGGGTGGAGCAGCGGACGTTTTTGACCGACGTGCGGCTCAACTACACCCTTTCGCCGGATCTTACGCTGGAGGTGTACGCGGAGCCCTTCGCGGCGAGCGGGCGGTACCACGACTTCGGTGAGCTGGCGGCGGCGCGGAGCTTCCGGTTGCGGGACTACGGGACGGACGGGACCACGATCGTGCAGGAGCGGGACCCGGACACGGGGGAGCTTTCGTACCGGGTGCGTGACGGCGGGTCCGAGTTCACGGTGCCCTTCCGGGACTTCAACGTGCGGTCGCTGCGGAGCAACGCGGTGCTGCGGTGGGAGTGGCGGCCGGGGTCCACGCTGTTCCTGGTGTGGCAGCAGAACCGTGCGAGCGACGCGGCGGAGGGGAGTCCTGTAGGAGTTACGGACCTGTGGGATGCGCTGGGGACGCGTGGGGACAACCTGTTCGTGGTGAAGATGAGCTACTGGATTCCCGTGAAGTAGTTCGGGGGATTCGGGTGTGTGGTGGGGCCGCTCCAGAGCCCGGCGGTACAGCTGCCGGTCTCTTCCGCGGGTCGGGGAGACTGCCGATACAGCCGGCAGTCTCCCCGACCCGGAGTGAGCCCGCAAACTGCCGCGGTCTCCCTCCGTAACAGGATTTGGGAGCGGCAGGGAACGGCAAAAACAACGCAGGGCGGGCATCCACGCGGATGCCCGCCCTTCTTCTTTATCCAGCCGTGCAGCCTTCCCCCAGAATTGGGGGAAGGTGCCGAGCCTAAGCGAGGCGGATGGGGGCGTACCGCGCTGGGTCGGCACCGGAGTTCAGTCAGCACCGTTGGCCCCCTCCCCCGGCCCCTCCCCCACGAGGGGAGAGGGGAGCACGACAACTGCTGTTTTCTCTTGCAGTTCTCCCCCTTTCTCCTGCTTGCGGGGGATCAAGGGGGCTGCTGTGGGTCGGGGGGATAGGGGGCCTCCTCACTTCGCGCTGGCCTGCGCCTGCGCCGCCAGCCTCGCGCCCTTCCTGCACACGTCCACGTACCCGGCCTCCGCCGTGGCGCACGCCTGCTCCCTCCCCGGCACGTTCCCCACCAGCACCAGCAACTGCTCCCCCACGGCCTGGTAGCACCGGCTCTTGTTCGCCTCGCCCGCCACCTCTCGGCAGTACGCCAGTCCGTCCTCGGCCTTGGCCGTCACGTTGAGCATGTTGGTGGCGGCGCCTACGTGGCACCAGGGCTGGTAGGTGGTGTCGGCCAGGGCGCACTTGCGGATCGCCTCGGTGCGGTTCTGCAGCGTCTGGCCGCTGACGTCGCGCCCCAGGCTGATGAAGCAGGTGACCCGCCACTTCTCCGGCGCACGATCGCACAGACCCGCCGTCTCGGCCACGTTCTGCCCGTTGAAGGAGAGGATCGCCGAGGTCTGCATCCCCCAGCACGCGCTCTGGTAGCGGTCCTCCACCGTGTTGCACGGGTAGAACGGGTCCTTGGGGTCCAGCGCCTTGTACTTCGGCCCGGACGCCTCTCCCATCGCCATCCCGTGGTGCATCGCCCCCTGGTCGTGCTCCATTCCGCCGTGCTCCATCCCGGCGTGCGCGCCGTGCATCAGGGCGGCGGCGGGGTGGTGCGGCATCAGGGCGTTCACCACGTTCTCCATGAAGGCGCCCTGGTAGCACGCCTCCCGCTCGAAACCGCTCTGCACCAGGTCGCACCCCCTGAGCGCGCGGGGGAGGTCGTGGTCGTAGTACATGGTCAGGCCGTGCCCCATCCCGTGCGCGCACTGGAACTGGAGCCAGCGGTCCTTTTCGTCCGCGCGGTAGTCGCGGCAGAGCGCGTTTACGCTCGCCTCCGTCACCGCCTCGCCGCGCCGGGGGTCCATGAAGTACGCCTGGATCACCCCGTGGTAGCATCCGGACTGGTAGTCGGGGGTGCACTGCGCGAAGGTCTTCCCCACCTCCTCGGGCGCGCCGTACGCCGCGATCCCGATGGCGTGGGCGTACACGTGCGCGTCGCGCTTCACGTCGCGGTCCATCATCGCCAGGTGGTCGAGCGTCTGCACGGCGCCGGGGATCCCGGAGGCGTGCAGGACGCCCAGCACCACCGGCTCGTAGCACGATTCCTTGGCCCCGGCGGGCAGCTTCCCGCACTGTCCGTACGCCCGCATCGCCTCCGCCTCGGGGGTGCCGGCGGCGTGCGCCATCTCCATCCCCTGCATGTGCGCGTGGTCGTGCCCGGGGGACGAGGCGGGCGGCGACGCGGGAGCGCAGCTCCACGCCAGGGTGGACACCGCGGCCGCGGCCAGGCCGCGGCGAAGGGTTCTGACCAGTGGGCCCATGGACGTCGTGGGGGTTGGAGGGTGGACGGATGGGGACAGGATGGGGCCGCGGGCGGCGCGGGGCAACACCGCAGTCCGTCCGCCCGCAGGATTGTCCGTTCGTTTCCGGGGGCGTATCATGCGGCAGGCACGTCCCGTCCCCACGCTCCACCCCGATCCCTGAACCGATGAGATCCCGACTCCGCCCGCTCCTCCCCCTCGTCGCGCTGGCGTCCGCGACCCTGCTCGCCGCGCAGGACGGGCCCACGCCGCGCCCCTCCTTCGCCGAGCCGGCCATCTCCCCGGACCGGGCGGAGATCGCCTT
>JAFAYN010000263.1 GCA_019240375.1 Gemmatimonadota bacterium | reverse complement strand
TACTTCTTCTACTACCTCGTCAACCTCCACGGATCGCCGTTCGCGGTCGCCACGCCGGTCGCGGGACAGCGGGTCCCGGGGCCCCGCTGGATCAGCGCCAAGGCTGCCTACGGCTGGCACGCCCTGCTGCCGAGCGAGTACACCCGGCTGGCGGTGAGGGCGGTGGACCGGGCGGCGCGCTCGGGGAAGGGGTGGAGCTCGGGCGTGTACGAGAAGACGGGGAAGCCCACCGGGAGTCTGAACCTCAACACTGCGGCGGTGATCCTGGAGGCGGCGCTGTACCGGGTCAACGGCCGGCCGCTGGTGGAGGGGAAGGGGAGCCCGGCCGCGGTGGCGGCGGCCGGGCGGTAGCCGGGATCAGCGCGCCGCGACCCGGATGGCGCGCGCGGCGGCGTTCTCGCGGAAGGCGGTCTGGATCCCGCCGTCGCGCATGGCGTCGCGGTACGCCTGGAGGGCCGCCGGGGTGGAGTCGACGCGCCAGTTGGTCTCCTTGTCCATGTTGAACCAGACGGCGCCCACCACGTTGGGGGCGGAGCGGAGCTGCGCGTAGGCGTCACGGATCCAGCGGGCCTTGTCGTCGCCCGAGCCCTCGTCGGTGGCGAACTCGCCGATGATGATCGGCTTGGAGGGGTAGCGCCGCGCCAGGTCGGAGAGCATGTGGTCGGCTCCCGCGCCGTCGAGCATGGCCGACGGGGTCTGCCAGGCGCCGCCCCACAGGCGCGGGGCGTTGAAGCCGTGCGCCCCCACGTAGTCCACGTACTCGTCGCCCGGGTAGTAGTTGCCGTACCAGTTCCAGTGCGAAGAGCCGGTGGCGGCGTTGGTCAGCGGGTTGCCGACGTTGGGGTTGAACACCCAGCGCACGTTGGTGGCCCCCTCGCGGCGGAACACCTCCACCACGTGGCGCCACGCCTGGCGGTAGCGGGCGGGGGCGCCGGCGTTGCCGTTGGAGACCCCCTGCCAGGCGTAGTCCCAGTTCCCGTTCATCTCCCACGCCGGCTCCACCAGCACCACCGAGCCCAGCGTGGCGACCTGGCGCGCCACCCTGGCCAGCTCGGCGTCGCCGCGCCCGGCGGCGATCGGGTCGAGCACCCCGGTGCGCGGGCCGCCCGCCCAGCGGAGGTCGAGGGCGACGTAGTTGGTGGAGCCCGCCTCCGCCACCTTGCGCAGGAGCTGGCCGCACCACCCGGTCGCGCCGAAGTCGCAGCTCAGGTCGTGGAAGGTCTTGACCAGGGCGGGCTGCTTCCCCGTCAGGGTGGCGAAGTCGCGGATCGCGCCGCCGATGCGGTCGGGGGTGCTGGCGGCGTCGCCCAGGAAAGCGCCCCCGTAGAAGGGGCGGTCGGGCGAGGCGAGCGCGGGCTGCTGGCTCTCGGTGGGGAGGTCCACGGCTCCCGTGGGGCTCTCGCCGCAGGCGGCGAGGAAGGCGGCGAGGAGCAGGGCGGCGAACGGGCCGCGGCGTCGAATGGCAAGCGACATCGTCAGACACTTCTTCGGCGGCTCGACTGGCGTGGCGCGTCCGGTGGGACCGCGCGGTAGCCTCGTAGCTTTGCGTCCCCGCCTTTCGACGGGTTTGCCGTTGTCGGAGGTGCCCGGGGAAGGGATCCGGGCGGGAACCACACGCGGCGTGCCGCGCGGGGTCCGCTATCGCAGATCGCATTCCCGGGGTGAGGGTGTGGCTAAGTGCTTTGTTCGTCTGGGATTGGAGGGTGGGCTGGGGAAGGGGCGCCCGCCGGTCGTGCAGCATTTTGCGGGCGGAGCGGGGAAATGCAATGAGCGACGGCCGCGCCCCGGGGGACGCGGCCGTCGTGGACCCGCCGTGCGGAAGAGGCGTCCGCTACGCCTCGGCGACGCCCCGCGACCGGAGGGCCGCCGCCTCGGAGCGGCGGAGGAGCGCGTCGAGCGAGGCCTTGAACTCCTCGAACCCGACCTCCGGGGGGAAGCACAGGTCCGCGCCCGCCGAGAGCAGCGCCATGCGCCGCTCGGGGGTGGCGGCGTCGATCACCACCACCGGGAGCGTCGCCAGCGCGCTCGATCCGCGCATCTCGCGGATCAGGGCGGCCGGGTCGCCGTCCGGCAGCTCCGCGCCCAGCACCACCGCCTGCGGCGGGGTGGCGCGCAGCACGGCGCGGAGGGAGTCGGCGCCGGCCGCGGTCTGGGCCACGTAGCCGCGGTCGTGTAGCTGGGTCGCCAGGCCGAGGGCGCGCAGCTCCTGCGGGTGGACGACGGCCACCCGGCCGCCCCACCCGTAGCCGATCCCGTGCTGGTCCCGGTTCGCGAAGACGCGCCGGAGCACGCTCACCACCACCGGGTCGAAAGCCGACCCGGCCTGCCGCTGCAGCTCCGCTACCACGCCGGGGACGTCCGGCGCCGTTCCGCCCAGGAGGCCGGCGGCGGTCCGCGCCACGGCCAGGATGCGGGCGGGGAGGGGGATCTGCTCCTCGCGCAGCCCGCCCGGGCCGGAGCCGTCCCACCGCTCGTACTGCCGGGCCACGGCCTCGCGCACGCCTGCCGGGAGGGGGAGCTCCTGCAGGAGCTGGAGGGTGATCGCCAGCGGACGCCCCGACTCGCTGGCCGCGCCCGCTGCGTGCCCGGCCAGGGAGATTTCGCCCAGGCCGCCGAGCAGCGCCGACAGCGCCAGCGGCTCCACCTGCGCCGGGGGGAGCCCCAGCTCCCGCCCGACCGCCACCGAGAGGAGGCGGCGCAGGCTGCTCTCGGCGTGGAACACGGTCCCGTCCTGCTCCAGGAGCCGGATCAGCAGCTCCGTCAGCGCCACGCTCATCCCCGTCCCCGTACCGGCCTCGGGCGCGGTGGCGGCGGGGACGAGCGCACGGCTGGCTTCGCCGCGCAGGCGCTGCGCCTCGCGCTCGTAGGCGGAGTACTGCGGCGCCGGGGCCTCCTCGGGGCGCGGTGGCGCCGCCGGCTCCCGCGTGGGCTCGGGGGGCGCCGCCTGCGCGGGCACCTCGGCGGCGGGCTCCCGCTCCGCGGCCGCCGGCTCCTCGGCCGGGGCTTCGGCGACGATGTCGGCGGGGACCGCATCCGCTGCCGGTTCCGGCGCGGGCTCTTCGACCGGTGCGCGTTCCTCGATCACGGTGGGCTCCTCGGCGGCTCGGACGGGCTCCTCGGCCGCGGCCTGGACGGCTTCGGCGGCCGGGGCTGCTTCGGGCGGGGCCGGCTCCCGTACCATGGGCTCGGGGGCCGGCGCCTCGGCGGGCTCCTCCTCCACCTCTTCCATCGCCGCGGGGACGGGCTCCGGCTCGATGGCCGGGGTTCCGACTGTCATCCACCGCGGGACCTCCGCTCCGGCGTCGTCCGCCGCTTCCGCTTCCTCCGCGGGCGCGGCCTCTGGCTCCGGGGCCCCGGTTTGCGGGAGGGGCGGGGGCGTCATCCACCCCTCGGGGCCGCCGTGCGCCCCCGCGCCTTCGGCCTCGGGCTCCGCGTTCTCCAGGCGCACCACCTGGCGGTAGAACTCCATCGCCTCTTCGCGCCGTCCGGCCGCTTCGGCCAGGTCGCCCAGCGCGCGGAGCGCGACGATGTTCTCGGGGTCCAGGCGGAGCACGTCCCGCCAGGCGGTCTCCGCCCGGGCATCCTCACCCTGGTCGGTGAGGACCTTGGCCAGCACCACCAGGCCACTCGGATAGTTCTTGTGCCGCCGCAGGCCTTCCGACAGGACCTCGTGGGCTCGTCCCAGGTCGCCTGCCTTGCGGTACGCCTCGGCCAGGTGGACGAAGACCCGGCTCCCCGGGTTGGCCTTGTACTCGCGCTGCAGCTTCTCGATCTGGTCGCGGGTGGACTGGGGCATGGTACGGTTTCGGAATGTCTGGGACCGGCGAACGGGCGAACCGCCGCGGACGGTCCGGTCTTCCGCGGGGTCGTGGGGTGCGGCGGGGCGGGGGACGACGCCGGTCGGTGCCGGGGAAGCCGCTCCGCCGCAGACAGAAACGTATGTGCGCACCGGGGCCCCGCGCCAGAGTCACGGGTCCCCGGGGCTTCCGTCGGCGCCCCTCCGGAACTCCGCCGGAAGCCCTGCTGTATACCCCTTTCGTCTGGCATCCCCCTTGCAACCTGTTGGGTCGTCGGAAGGAACGCGGCACTCCCACTCCGGGGAAGGTGCTTCCGTGCACCAGCGATCCCCCTTATCTTGTCACGACAACGGTTTCCCCTGCCCATGACCACCCTTCGTCGGTGCCTGGCCGTGGGGCTTCTGCTCCTCGCGGCGCTCCACGCTCCGCGGGCCTCGGCCCAGTCCGTCCCGGCGGGCGACCCCCTGCGTCCCGGCGACATCGTACGGCTCCGGATCTGGCGCGAGCCGGACCTGTCCGGCGACTTCCCGGTGGACGAGCAGGGGGTGGTGGTCTTCCCCAAGATCGGTCCCATGACGGTGGTCGGGCAGGCGCCCGCCGACCTCAGGCGCAGGCTGGTGACCGCCTACTCCGAGTTCCTCCAGCAGACCTCCATCGACGTGACCCTGCTCCGGCGGGTCCAGGTGCTGGGCGCGGTGCGGAACCCCGGGCTGTACCCGGTCGACCCCACCATGACCGTGTCCGACGCGCTCGCCCTGGCGGGGGGGACCACCTCCGATGGCGACGTCCGCAAGATCCGCCTGATCCGCGGCGGGAAGCGGATGGACGTGAAGCTCACCTCCGACATGCGGATCGCGTCCTCGCCGATCCGCTCGGGCGACCAGATCTTCGTCGGCGAGCGGAGCCTGGTGAGCCGCAACCCCGGGGTCGCCGTGGCGGCCCTGACCAGCGGCCTCAGCCTCCTGCTCGCCCTACTCCGATAGGGACCCTCATGGAAGAAAGGCTCGCCCTGCCGGGCGGCGCGGACCGGGCGGCTCCCGGCGAGGTCTGGCGGGTTCTCCGCCGGAACCGCTGGCTGATCGCCGCCTGCACGGTCCTGGCGCTGGGCGTGGGCTACGCGCTCGCCCGGCGCATAGACGCGGTGTACGAGTCGACCGCGCGGATCTACGTCGAAACCAAGCCCAGCGTGGTCACCTCGCTCTCGGCCAGCGGGACCGTGCCGGACGAGAACCGGATCGCCACGGAGATGGGGCTGCTCCAGAGCCACGACCTGGCGGCGTCGGTGGTGGACTCGCTCCAGCTCCAGCTCCAGGTGCTCCGCCCCCGCTCGGTGGTGCGGAGCGAGCTGTTCTCGGCCATTCGCATTTCGCCCGATGCCGGGCAGGCTGAGTACGAGTTCGCCCGCCAGGACGACGGGCGCTTCCAGGTGACGGACCACGCCACCGGGGCGCGGGTGGGGACGGTGGCCCCGGGCGGGCGGATCCGCCTCCCGCAGGGCGAGGTGGCGCTGGCCCCCATGGCGGCCCGCCACCCGGAGTTCGCGGTGGCGGTGGACAGCCGCACGAGCGCCGCGAACCAGCTTTCCGCGGCCGTCCGGATCTCGCAGCCGGACCGCAACGCGGACGTGATCCAGATGGAGTACAGCGGGCGCGACCCCGAGCTGACGCGCGACGTTCCCAACGTGCTGGCGGCCCGCTTCATCGAGGTCCGCAGGGACATGCGCACCGCCGAGGCGCGCCGGACCGCCGAGTTCCTCCGCCGCCAGCTCGACACCCTCCGTGGCCAGCTGACCACCGCCGAGGACCGGCTGCGCAGCTTCCGCGAGCGCGAGCAGGTGGTGGACCTCCCGGTGGAGGCCAGCACCCAGGTGGCGCAGCGGGCGCAGATGGAGGCGCAGCGGGGGAGCATGCAGGCGGAGAGCCGGGCGCTCGGGCAGATGCTGGCCCAGGCCCGGTCGGCGCGGCGCGACCCGGGCGGCCCCTCGCCGTACCGGCGGCTGGTCGCCTTCCCCACGCTGCTGCACAACGAGGCGGCCAGCGGGATCCTGGCCTCGCTCGCCAAGGTGGAGGACGACCGCGCGGCGCTGCTGACGCGCCGCAAGCCCAACGATCCGGACGTTCAGGTGCTCACCCGGCGGATCAACGAGCTGGAGGACCAGCTCGCCGCCATCGTGAGCACCTACCAGCAGGGGCTTTCCAACCAGGTGGCCTCCATCGACGCCACCATGGGGACCTTCGACCGGCGGCTGAACCAGATCCCCTCCAAGGAGCTGGAGTACGCCCGGCTCGCCCGGCAGACCAAGGTGCTGGACGACACCTACGGCCTGCTGCAGACGCGCCTCAAGGAGGCGGAGATCACCCAGGCGGTGCAGGACCCGAGCGTGCGGGTGATGGACGCCGCGCAGCTCCCCGGCGCCCCCGGGAACCCCAAGGGGAAGCTGCTGGTCGGCTTTTCCGCGCTCTTCGGGCTCCTGTTCGGGGTGGCGCTGAGCTTCGTGCGCGAGTACCGCGACGGCTCGGTGCGGAGCCGCGAGGACCTGCAGGCCGCCACCGGGCTCCCGGTGCTGGGATGGATCCCGCGCATGGAGGCGCTGGGCGTGCCGGGGAAGCCGGGGGTCCCCGCGCTGCGGGTGTTCCGGGGGCTCCTCCCCGGCCGCGAGTCCCGGGCGCTGGCCCCCGCCGCCGGCGGCAGGGCGGTGACCGTGCTCCCGCTGCCGGCCATGGAGGGCCCCGCGGTGAACGGTCAGGCCTGGGACGCGTACGAGTGGCTGCACCGCAACCTCCTGTACGCCCGCCCGGACGAGGAATTGAAGACGCTGATGTTCGCCAGCCCGCTCCCCGGTGACGGGAAGACCACCAGCGCCGCCGGCCTGGCCGTGACGCTGGCGCGCCGCGGGCTCAAGGTGCTCCTGGTGGACGCCGACCTGCGGCGCGGCACCCTGAGCCACCTGTTCGGGAAGCCGCGCAAGGAAGGGCTCGCCGACCTGCTGGCGGGGACCGCCTCGTTCCAGGAAACGGTGCGCACGGTGGACGTGGGCGGGGGGAACGCCCTGCACTACCTCCCCACGGGGATGCTCCCCGCCGATCCCACCCGGCTGCTGGGCTCGTCACGCGCGGCGGCGCTCTTCGAGTGGCTGGAGGAGAAGTACTACCTGGTGATCCTGGACTGCCCGCCGCTCAACGTGTTCGCCGACGCGGCGGTGCTGGGCCCGTACACCGACGGGGTGGTGCTGGTGGCCCGGGCCGGGGTGACTCCCTTCGAGGCGCTGGTGGACGCGGCGGAGCAGTGCCGCCGGGCCAAGCTACCGGTGCTGGGAACGCTGCTCAACGACATCAACCCGGAGCGCGACCGGGAATATGACGCGGCGTACCGCTGGTACGAGTACGGGAAACAGTACTACGCGGCCGCGAACGACTGATCCGTGCCGGTGCGGATCCGCACGGGCCCTTCTTCGCGGCGGGAGGGGCTA
>JAFAYN010000252.1 GCA_019240375.1 Gemmatimonadota bacterium | reverse complement strand
CCGCGGGAAGCGCTGGAGGCGGGGGTGCTTGCACGAGCCGCCACCGTGCTGGAGGCACACCACGACGCGCTGCGGCTGCGCTTCCGGCAGGCGGAAGACGGGAGCTGGAAGCAGGTGCACGCAGGCGTGGGCGAGCATGCGCCGCTGACGGTGTTCGACCTCTCGGGGATAGCGGAAGAAGAGCAGGGGCGGGTGATCGAAGGGACGGCGGCCCAGGTGCAGCGCAGCCTGGATCTGGAGCAGGGGCCGCTGCTGCGGATGGGCTACTTCGATCTGGGGGCGGGTCGGCCGGGGCGGCTGCTGGAGGTGGTGCACCACCTGGCGATGGACGGGGTGAGCTGGCGCATCCTGCTGGAGGACCTGGAGAGCGCCTACACGCAGCTCTCGCGCGGAGAGGCGGTGCAGCTGCCGGCGAAGACGACGTCGTGGCAGGCGTGGGCGCAGCGCCTGGGGGAGGAGGCCGGCTCGGAGCGGCTCGCGCGGGAGGCGTCGTACTGGAGGGGGGAGCTGGGGAAAGCGGTGGCGCCGCTGCCGGTGGAGGGCCGGCGAGGGGAGAACCGGGTGTGGCAGTCGCGCGCAGTGGGGGTGCATCTGAGCGAGGCGGAGACCGAAGCGCTGCTGCGTGAGGTGCCGGCGGTGTACCGAACGCAGATCACGGAAGTGCTGCTGTGCGGGCTGGCCGCAGCGCTGCGCCGCTGGACGGGGGAGCGTCGGGTGCGCATCGAGCTGGAGGGACACGGCAGGGAAGAGGAGATCGTCGGGGGCGTGGACCTGTCGCGCACGGTGGGGTGGTTCACGAGCCAGTACCCGGTGGTGCTGGAGCTGCCGGAGAGCGGGGGAGTGGGGGCGGCGCTGAAGGCGGTCAAGGAGCAGCTGCGCGGGGTGCCGCATCGGGGGATCGGCTACGGACTGCTGCGCTATCTGAGCGGGAGCGAGGTCGGGGAGGAGCTGGCCGGAGAAGCGGAGGTGGGGTTCAACTACCTGGGGCAGCTGGATGCGGCGGTCTCGGGAGAGGCGTTCTTCGGCTTCGCGCCGGAGTCGGCGGGTGCTTCGGTGGATGGTCGGAGCCCGCGGGCTCACCTGCTGGAGGTGAGCGGGTCGGTGCAGGGAGGAAGGCTGGTCCTGCAGATCGGGTACGCGGAAGGGGTGCACCGGCACGAGACGGTGGAGCGCCTGGCGCAGGGGTACGTGGAAGAGCTGCGGGAGCTGATCGCGCACTGCACGAGCGCGGAGGCAGGCGGCTGCACCCCGAGCGACTTCCCCCTGGCGGGGCTGGAGCAGACGGCGCTGGACGCGCTGCTGGGGAGCGAGCGCGGGGTGGAGGACGTGTACCCGCTGACTCCGCTGCAGGAGGGCATGCTCTTCCACGCCCTCTACGCACCAGGTTCGGGTGTCTACCTGGGACAGGCGGGTTTCGTGCTCGAAGGACGCCTGGACGCGGAAGCGCTGGAGCGTGCGTGGCAGGGTACGGTGGCCCGGCACGAGGCGCTGCGTGCGGGCTTCGCGTGGGAGGGCGTGCCGCGTCCGCTGCAGGTCATCCGGCAGGAGGCGAAGCTGGCCTTCCACCAGGAGGACTGGCGGGGGCTGGACGAGGCGGAGCAGCAGGCGCGGCTGGAGCTCTATCTGACCGCGGATCGGGCCGCTGGATTCGACCTGAGGCGGGGACCGCTGATGCGGATCGGTCTGTTCCGCCTGGCGGACGAGGAGCATCAGCTGGTCTGGACGCACCACCACCTGGTCCTGGACGGGTGGAGCTTCTCCATGCTCTTCGGCGACGTGCTCACCCTCTATCGTGCTTATGCGCACGGCGAGGTGCCGAAGGTCGCCCCTGCTCGTCGCTACCGGGAGTACGTGGCGTGGCTGGAGCGGCAGGACCGCACGCGGGCCGAGCGCCACTGGCGCGAGGCGCTGGCCGGCTTCGACTCCCCCACGCCCCTCCCCATTGTGCGCACTCGGCGGAGCGACACCGACGCGAAGGAGGCGGAGGGGCTGGGCGTCGCGAAGCTGCTGCTGGCTCCGGAGCGCACGGCGGCGCTGCAGGAGCAGGCGCGGAAGTGGGGGGTGACGATGAGCACGCTGGTGCAGGGTGCCTGGGCCCTCCTCCTGGGGCGCTACGCCGGAGAGGAGGACGTCCTCTTCGGCGCC
>JAFAYN010000142.1 GCA_019240375.1 Gemmatimonadota bacterium | reverse complement strand
CCCCCGGGCGGACGCGCTCCTCCCCAAGGCGTACGCGCCGGTGCTGGGCGTCCTGCTGGGGGTGCTGGCCGAGCGGCTGGGGCGGGACGAGGTCGCGGCGCTGCTGCGCGAGGTGGGGCGGCGCGCGGCGGCGGGGAACGGCGCGGTGGGGGAGGAGGTCCGCACCCGGATCGACGCCGCCTACGGGGTGCTGGGGGAGCTGGGCGGGGTGGCGGAGATCGAGGAGTCGGACGGCGCCGTGGTCATCCGCGGGTACAGCTGCCCGCTCGCGGCGATGGTCCCGGACCACCCGGAGGTGTGCGGGCTGGCGGAAGCGCTGCTGACGGAGATCGTCGGGGTCCCGGTGCACGAGCACTGCGCCAAGGGAGCCCAGCCGCGCTGCCGCTTCGAGATCCCCCTCCCCGCGGACCCGGGAGCGTAGGGTGCGCTCCGCCCCGGCGTGGTTGCCGCGGGCGCGGGGCGGGTTACCTTTCACGCTCCCGGCCGCAGGCAGCCCGCAACCCGTACGGACCACCCCGATGAAGCCCAGCCGTCTCCTCCCCCTCTGCGCCGCCGCGTCGCTCGCCCTGACCGTGGCGGGGTGCGGATCCTCCGATGAGGGGCCCAAGCCTCCGCCCGACCCCATCGCGCGGCCCGGGCACCCGGTCGCCCCGGTGGGCGGAAGGGCGCTGGCCGCCGCCCGCTACCGCCCCGCGAAGTTCGAGTGGCCGGGCGGAGTGGTGGTGACGGCCCCTCGCGGCGGGACCGTCCGGGCCGAGTACACCCTCGACAACCCCTGTGGCGACCGGCCGCGGGGGGCCGCGGGGAGCGTTCGGCGCGACACGGTCGCGCTGGTGCTGCGGTGGCCCCGGACCGACCAGGCACAGCGGAGCTGTCCGTCGGACATCACCCCCGACGGGTACCGGATCGAGATGGACGGGATCCCCCCCGGGAGCTACACCGTGGGCCTGTACGAGGCCATCGAGGGGCAGACCGCCGCGGCACTCTCCCACGCCATGCAGGTCAGGGTGCCCTGACCGCCCCACCCTCTCCCCCTCATCCAACCGAGGTCGAGCCATGCACCGCTTCCGGGGTCCCATCCTGTGCCTCTTCCTGCTCTCCGCCTGCGCGTCCGGCGCCCCCCGCTCCTCCGGTGAGCAGCGGTACGACGCCCGCGTCATCACCGCCGACGAGGTGAGCGAATCGCCTGCGCGGAACGCCTTCGAGCTGGTCCAGCTCCTCCGCCCCGCGTGGCTGCAGAAGAAGGGGGCGTACAGCTTCGGGGACGACGGCGACATCGTGGTGTACCTGGACGACGTACGCATGGGCGGACCCGACGCCCTGCGCCAGATCGAGGTGTCGGCGCTCACCGGGGTCCGCTTCCTGGACGCGGTCTCGGCCCAGGCGCGCTTCGGGCTCAGCCACGCCCACGGCGCCATCCAGGTGATCTCCAGGCGGTCGCGGTGACCGCACGGACCGGGGAGACGCGCCCGAAGCGGACGCTGCTGGGGATCTGCGCGGGGCTCCTGCTCTTCGCGGCGCCCCGTCGCGCCGAGGCGCAGATCCACGTCCTGGTGCCCGAGGATCCGCGCCGCGAGCGGAGCGCCTACACGGCGACCGTGCTGGAAGAGTTCAACGTGACGATGGCGGAGTGGCGGGCGGCCTGGGAGGCGGACGACGCGCAGCGGATCGCCCGCCTCTACACCACGGACGCGGCGCTCCTCCTCCCGGCGGGAGAGTCGCCGGTCCGCGGACGGGAGCAGATCCGCGGCGCCCTCGGCGGCCTCCTGCCGTGCTCCGGGGGGATCCGCACCGGGGTCGAGGACTTCCACGTGAACGGGGAGATGGCGTACGCGCTCGGCCGCTTCGAGTACGAGCGCGGGGGCGCGGCCCCGGTGGCTGGGACCTACGTCGCGGTGCTCGAATACCAGGGACGAAGATGGCTGATCCGCTCGCAGCTCTTCCGCTCCGAACTGCCCGCGGAGGGCACCGCCGCGTGCGGAGGGACGGGCGAAAACAAGGAGGCACCCCGGTGAGCCCGGAGTGCCTCCTTTCACTTTCCTGTCTGCCCGCCGCGAAGGACCCGTTCAGTAGCCCGGGTTCTGCGCGAGGTTGGGGTTGACGTCCCGCTCGCCCTGGGGGATCGGGAAGAGCAGCCGGCTCTCGGTGATCCCGAGCACCGCCTGGGCGCGGCCCAGCCGGCGCAGGTCGAAGAAGCGCTGCCCCTCCATGGCGAACTCCACGCGCCGCTCCTGGAGGACCGCGTCCAGGAGCGCCTGCTTGCTCGTGACGGTGGTCGGCAGGTCCGCCAGCCCGGCACGCCGGCGGATGACGTTGATGTCCGCGCGCACGGTCGCCGGGTCGGCCCCGATCTGCGCGTTCGCCTCGGCGCGGATCAGGTACATCTCCGCCAGGCGGACGACGAACACGTCGTCGTCACCGTTCGCCACGCGGAAATACTTGTTGCCGTACCGGCTCGCGCCGCTGGTGCCGATCGAGGCTGCCTTGCGGGTGTCCCCCGCCTCGAACGCGCTGTTGAGGCTCGCCGAGGGCGTGTACCCGAAACGGCCGCCCAGCGCCTGCGGGAAGAACCAGAACGCCTGCGAGTTCGAGTTGTTGACGCTGTACTGCACCTCCATGATCGACTCGCTGCTGTTCTTGGAGGTGAACAGGTCGCGGTAGTTCGCCACCAGCTGGTACGTGCCGCTGCCGATCACGGCGGTAGCCTTGTCACGGGCCTGCGTGTACTTCGCCTCCTCCAGGTAGGCCCGAGCCAGCAGCGCGTTCGCGGCGCCCTTCGTGGCGCGCCCGTCCGCCCGCGCGGCGGAGAGCAGGCTCGCCGCCTCTTCCAGGTCCTTTTCGATGAACGCGTAACTTTCCTGGAGGCTCGCCCGCGAAACGAACGAGCTCTCGTCCACCCCGGTGGAGGGCTCCGTCACCAGCGGCACCCCGCCGAAGTAGCGCACCAGGTTGAGGTAGAAGAGGCCGCGCAGGAAGAGCCCCTCGCCGCGCGCCTGCCCCTTCGCCGCCTCGGACATGTCCGTGACCTTGGGGATGGCGGACAGCACGTTGTTCACGCGGTTGATCCCCGCGTACGACTGGGACCAGGCGTCCGAGAGCGCGGCGTTGGCGGCGCTCACGTTGCGAAGGCTGATCTCCTGGTGCGTGCTGTACGTGCCCGAGAAGTCCAGGTTGTCGGCGTACAGGTCCGGGAGGACCATAAGCTCCTGGTTGTACAGCCCGCTCCGCTGCAGCCCGCGGTACGCCCCGGTGAGCCCCAGCTCGATCCCGCGCGCGTTGCCGAGCGCGGTCTCCGCGTCGATCGAGGCCGTCGGGTTGGTGTCCAGCGAGGAGTCGCAGCCGGCCAGGAGAACGGCGGCGGCGACCCACGCGAGATATTTCGTCTTCATCAAGAGTTTCTCCTCTGCTCAGTATCCGACGTTGAAACCGAAGGAAACGGTCCGAGCCTGTGGGAGCGTGTAGAAGTCGGTCCCGCGGGTGGTCGAGGATTGCCCGGCGTAGTTCACCTCGGGATCGAAGCCGCTGTACTTGGTGTGGGTGATCAGGTTCTGCCCCTGGACGTAGATCCGGGCGCTCCGGAAGCTGAGACGCTGCGCCATGCGCGTGGGGATCGTGTAGCCTACCACCGCGTTCTTCAGCCGCCAGTACGAACCGTCTTCCACGAACCGGTCCGAGTTGCGGGTGTTCAGGTTCGGGTCGCCCCACACCGCCCGCGGCTCGTTGGTGTTGGTGTTCTGCGGGGTCCAGCGCTGCAGCGCGCGCGTGGTGTGGTTGTCGCCGCCGCTGCCGTACCGGTCGCTGTAGATCCGGTTGCCGTTGAAGATGTCGTTCCCCTGCGAGAACTGCACGAACGCGGTGGCGTCGAAGCCGAGGAAGGAGAGCGTGTTGGTGATCCCGCCCTCGAAGTCCGGCCACGGCGAGCCGATCTTGGTCCGGTCGGCGGCGTTGATGATCCCGTCGCCGTTCAGGTCCTTGAACTTGATGTCGCCCGGAGCGGTGCGGCTGCTCCCCTGGTAGGCGTGCTTCCCTGCGCAGGCCGCGCCGCCGGCCGAGTTGAGGCAGATCTCGGACGTGTTCTGGAAGAGCCCCTCGGTCACGTACCCGTAGAAGTAGCCGATCGGCTGGCCGACCTCGACGCGGCTGGCGAACCCGCTGCTGATCGGCTGATTGTTGTACAGCTCGGTGACCTCGTTGCGGTTGTGCGAGAGGTTGAAGTCGGTCGACCAGCTCAGCCCGCGGCTGCTCCCCTGCAGCCACCGCACCCGCGTCGACACCTCGTACCCCACGTTCTTCATCGCGCCGATGTTGGACGTGATGGTCGCGAAGCCGGTGGTCTGCGGGACCGGACGGTTGACCAGGAGGTCCTTGGTCCGCTTGTCGTAGTAGTCGAAGGTGAAGTTGACGCGGTCGTTCAGCACCGAGAAGTCGGTGCCCAGGTTCAGCTGGTCGGTCGTCTCCCAGCGCAGGTCGGGGTTGGCGAGCTGCGAGGGCGCGATCCCCGGCTGGTCGGTGTAGTTGTACCCGCCGCCGTAGAGCCCGCGGGAGGCGAAGTTGCCGATGTCCTGCTGGTTGCCGGTGCGGCCGTAGCTCGCGCGCAGCGCCAGGTTGGCGAGGATGTTCTGGCTCTGCATGAACGGCTCCTCACCCAGCCGGTAGAGCACCGAGGCCGAGGGGAAGGTGCCGTAGCGGTGGTTGGCGCCGAAGCGCGACGACCCGTCCGTACGCAGGTTGAAGGTGGTCGTCAGCTTGTCGGCGAAGGTGTACGACAGCCGGCCGAAGTACGACACCAGGTTGTAGTCCGCCCGCGTGGTGGTCCCGCTGGCGATGGTGGCCGCGGAGGTCACGTACTTGAAGAACTCGGTCGGGAACTGCGTTCCCTGCACCTGCTCCTGCTCCTGCGTGTTGTCCTCCAGGCTCGCCCCCACCACGCCCGAGAAGTCGTGGTTGCTCCCGAAGGCACGGTTGAAGTTCGCCGTCCCCTCGTAGGTCACCCGGCTCACGAAGTAGGTACCGGAGCCGGCGGCGCCGCCGCTCCCCGCCCAGGGGCCGAAGTTCGGCGAGTCCCACGCGCGCGAGCGGTTGGTCAGGTTGTCGAGCCCGACGCTGCCGCGGATGTTCAGCCAGTCGGCCAGCTCGTAGCGCGCGAAGGTGTTCCCCAGCACGCGGAGGCTGCGCTCCTCGGCCTCGGACTCGTTGAGCATCCCCACCGGGTTGACGTACAGCGTCTCGTAGTAGTCGCCGCTGTTGGTGTAGACGGGCTGGATCGGCGGGTTCGCCATGGCGTTCGGGAGCGCGCCGTAGATCGTGTTGTCGCTGCGCGCCCGCTGCATGATCCCCTGCGCCAGCGCGACGTTGGTTCCCAGCGTCAGGCGGGTGGTGGGGACGTAGTCGAGGTTCAGGCGGCCGTTCAGACGCTGGTAGCCCTGCGCCCGCAGGATCCCGTCCTGGTTCACCGCGCTCCCCGAGACGTAGTAGCGCGCCCGCTCGGTGCCGCCGCGGATGGAGCCGTCGAGGCTCCAGGTCGGGGCGGTCTGCAGCACCTGGTCGAGCCAGTCGGTGCTGACCCCGGGAACCGCGCGTACCGTGTTCGCGACGCTGCTGGGCACCGGCGAGGCCGCCGCCGCCTGCGTGGTCAGCGTGACGCAGGGGGCGCCGTAGCGGTTCACGCACCCCTCGTTGTAGACCTGGGTGTACTGCTCGGCGTTCAGGTAGTTCAGGCGGCGCCATGCCTCCTGCGTGCCGTAATACCCGCCGAAGCTGATGTCCGGGCGCCCCGCGCTGCCGTGCTTGGTGGTGATGAGCACCACCCCGTTCGAGGCGCGCGAGCCGTAGATCGCTGCCGCCGAGGCGTCCTTGAGGACCTCGATCGACTCGATTTCCTTGGGGTTCAGGTCCGAGATCGCGTCGATCCCCTGCCCGCCGAAGCTGGTCTGCGGGTTGGCGGAGAAGTTCCCCTGGATCATCGGGACCCCGTCCACCACGTAGAGCGGCTGGTTCCCGGCGTTCAGCGAGGCGGAGCCGCGCACGCGCACGGAGATCGCCGCGCCCGGGGTCCCGGAGTTCTGGAAGACCTGGACGCCGGCCAGGCGGCCCTGGAGCACCTCGTTTACCGAGGAGATCGGGGCGTCGCGGACGGTCACGTCCGAGGTCGGGCGCAGGGAGGACACGGCGCCGGCCACCTCGCGGCGGCGCTGCTCACCGTAGCCGACCACCACCAGTTCCTCGAGCCCGAGCGCGTCGGTCTGCAGGCTGACGGTCACGTTCGCGGGGGTGGCGCCGACCGTCACCTGCGCGGAGCCGGGCTTGAAGCCGACGCGGCTCACCTGCAGGGTGCGGGCACCCGCCGGGACGTTCTGGAGCTGGAAGCGGCCCTGCGCGTCGGTCACGGCGACAAGGCCGCTTTCCGCGACCCGGACCTGGGCGCCCTGGATGGGCCGACGGGAATCCGTCTCGACGACCTGGCCGGTGACCGCGCCGCGCACCTGCGCGGCTCCCGTGCCAGGGAGTGCTGCCATCGCGAGGAAGATCGCGAGTAGCCAGCGGAGCTTGGACATGGAGTTCTCCTGTGTGCTGCCGGTGATGGGAAACCGACGAGGTACGACGTTACTGCCTGCCGTCAAAACCAGTTGTACGGGGGATCGCGCTCCTGGGCTGGAGGGTGGAGGAAAACGGGCATGACCTTCCGGGTGCCGCGAGATCGGTGCTGGGAAACCCGGCGAAGCGGGCGTGGACGACCCGATGGAGGGTGGAAGCGGATGCGGGTGTCGGGAGGCACGGTACGAGCATGGAGCCCGTTTGTCAACCTGAAGCTGCCCTTTCCCTTGCGAGGAGCCCGGATAGGACCAAAATACGGAGGCCGGCCGCGAAGATCGCGGCCGGCCCGGCTGTCCCGTCTCGTGGCGTGCGCGGCGGCTCAGAAGAGCGTCACACCCACCAGGTACTGGTTGCGCTCCAGGCTCCCCTCCTGCGACTCCGCCGCGGAGGTGCTCACCCGGCGGTACTGCGCGTCCAGCCCCAGGAGCGAGCTGAGCTGCACCCGCACCCCGAGCTGGTACCCGAGCTGGGTGCGGCTGTCCTTGATGGAGGGACGCTGCGGGTCGCGGAGGTCGTCCTTGGTGTACCGCCCGAGTCCGGCGTGCACCCCGGCGTACGGGGCCACGGGAAGGAGGGGGAGCTTGAGGAAGTAGTTGGCCTCGCCCAGCACGGTGAACGCCTTCGTCTCGGCGGCGTCGTTGTCGGTCTTGCCGGTGCTGGTGTAGCCGGAGACCCCCACCCCGATCCCCATGGGGAGGACCATCTCCGCGCCGATGCTGAAGCCGTTGGCGTCGGGGATGGTGTCGGTCTTCCGGTCGTTGATGGACGACGAGTTGAAGATGTAGTGTCCCTTGAGGGCGAAGCCTCCCTGCGCGCGCGCCGAGGTGGCGACGCCCAGGAGGAGGGCCGCGACGAAGAGCGAACGAATCAGACTGCGCATATACGGATCCTCTGGTCTGGTAAAAAGTCGGAGACGAACGCGAACCGGCTCTCCCTGCCGCAGCAATCGTTCCGCGGTGCGTCGGCTACATCCGCGCGTCGTCTCCCTCGCCCACGGCGGCGAGGAGGAGCGCTTCCGATTCCGCCCGGCCGGAGATCAACTGGTCCAGCTCACCGGTGGGGAGGGAGGCGCTGACCACCTCCTCCACCTGCACCGGGTGCGCCGTGTCGCCGGGGGCCCCGCCGACCGCCACCGACCCCGGCACCGCGGGCTGCCGCAGCACCCCGGACTGGACGGCCAGCACCACCCCGGCCGCCGCGGCGGCCGGGATCGCCACCCGCATCCAGCGCGCGGCGGTACGCAGGCGCGAGGCCCGGCGCCGCCCCGCCAGGGGGAGCTCGGCGCGCCGGGCGACGGCGGCGTGCAGACGTGTCCAGTCCGCCTCGCCCATGGGGGGCGGCGGGTCCAGCTCGCGGAGCAGGGCCGCGAGGCGGGGATCCGGGGTCGGATCGTGGGGAAGTTCCTGCATGGTCACTCCTTGGCTTCGAAGGGGGCGAGCACCCGGCGCAGCGTCTTGCGCGCCTCGTGCAGGTGCCAGCGCACCGTTCCTTCCGATATCTCCAGTACGGCCGCGATCTCCGGGCTGGTGAACCCCTCCAGCTCCGACAGCTGCACCACCGTCCGCTGCCGCTCGGGGAGCCCTTCCATCGCCTGCCGCAGCTCCTCGCGGAGCTCGCTCTGCTCCGCCGCCCGGTCGGGCCCTACCGACGAGGCCGCGGCGCTGACCGGGATCTCTTCCATCACGCGGAGCGCGCGCGCCTTGCGGGCGTTCAGTCCGCGGTTCACCAGGATCCGGTAGAACCAGGGGGCGAAGCTCCGCCCCGCCTGGAAGGTGTCGACCCGCTCCAGCACCGCGAGGAACGCTTCCTGGACCAGGTCCTCGGCGTCCTCGCGCTGCCCCATCAGCCGGTACGCCACCCCGAACGCCCGCCGCATGTGGCGGGTGACGAGCTGGTCGAAGGCCCCGGCGTCGCCGCGCCGGACGCGCTCCACCAGCTGCGAGTCCAGCGCGTCGTCCGGCGCCAGGGCGCCGGCGCCGGAAGGGAGCGCCGCGTCCATCCCCGGCCGCGTCAGCGGATCAGGAGCCGGCGCGGGAGCCCGCGACGCGGCCCCCCGCTCCCGCGCGCTCCCCCTTCTGCCGGCGCAGCTCCTCGCGGTGGGCGCGGTACAGGGCGCGGGCGCGCTCCTTCTGCTCGGAGGTGAGCACCGTTTCCGCGTCCTCCATGGCGTCGTGCGTGTGGGCACGCATCTGCTCCACGATGGGGCGCATCTCCGCGGGGATGGGGTGCGGCTTCCCCCGCTCGCCCTGGAGCCGACGGAGGGTGTCGCGCCGCGCCTCGGGGCTCAGCCGGGCGATCTGCGCCCGCCGCGCGGCGAAGTACGCTTCCCGCTGCCGGCGGAGCTGCTCCCGGAGCGGCTGGTTGCGCTCTTCCAGGCGGCGGGCGATGGCCTGCAGCCGCGCGACCTGGTCGGCGGACAGGCCCAGCTCCTGGCGATGGTCCAGGAGGAGGGCGAAGGGGCGGTGCTCCGGCTTCCGTCCCCGCCCCTGCTGGGCGTGCAGGGGAAGGGGGAGAGCCAGAAGGACGAGGACCAGCAGGACACGCTGTATCTTCTTCATGGCGGTCGATCTCGCGGCGTCGGTCGTTCGCGCGGCCGGGCTCCGTCGCCGGGGCCCGCGCCGCTCCGACACCATTATACCGCCGGGCCCGTAGAAACGTTTGCACGTTTGTCTTTTCCGTAGCGGCGCCACGGAATATCTTGGGCGGAGTACCCTTCAAGAATCCAATCCGGAGGACGACACGGCGGAAGCAGCCCGCGGGTCGCTGGTGGATCGCATGCTGGGAGCGGCGACGCTGAACGTCGCCACGTACGAGGATGTGGAGGCGGACCGCACCGCCACCGGACAGGCCGCCACGGTGGTGGCGATCGTGGCGGTGGCCGCGGCCATCGGCGGAGCCGGGGGCGGAATCGTGGGGATCGTCGGCGGGCTGCTCAGCGCCTTCCTGGGGTGGGCGGTCTTTTCGGGGCTCGCCTACCTGGTGGGGGTGCACCTGTTCGGGGGGACGGCGGACTGGGGCGAGGTGCTGCGCACCACCGGTTTCGCGCGGGCGCCGGGCGTCTTCCTCATCCTGGGCTTCATCCCGGTCCTGGGCGGGCTGATCGGCTTCGTGGTGTGGATCTGGCAGCTCGTCACCGGGGTGGTCGCCGTCCGCCAGGCGCTGGACATCTCCACCGGGAAGGCGGTGCTGACCGCGCTGATCGCCAACCTCCCGTACCTCCTCTGGCTGATGTTCGTCGCGGGGCTGGCCTTCATGGCCGGGGTGCTCGGCGCCGCCCGCTGAGCCGCCGGGGCGCCGCGGACCGGCCGCGGCGCCCATCCTCCCCGCAGGAACCCCTCTCCCCCGTCCACGGTACCCTACGCGGTCCCAAAGGGCTCGCGGACCTCCCCCACGATCCGAGCCGGACCGAAGCGGCCGATGCCCGCAGGCAACCCTTCGCGGGGGTGCGGCATCATACGTTGCGGACCCGTGAACGGACCATGACCGAGAACCAGCTGATCCAGAGCGCGAAACAGGGCGACGGCGGCGCGATCCAGGCACTGTACCGGCTGCACGCGCGGCGGGTGTACGCCGTGGTGCGGCGCCTCGCCGGGGACGACGCGCAGGCGGAGGACTGGGCGCAGGAGGCCTGGGTGCGGGCGCTCCGGGCGCTCCCGGGGTTCCGTGGCGACTCGCTCTTCTCCACCTGGCTGCACCGCATCGCGGTGAACAGCGCCCTGCACGCGCGTCGCTCCCGGGAGCGACGCGCCGCCCGCGAAGCCCCGCTGGACGACTCCGTCCCCATGAGCGCCCGCGGCGACGACGCCCTGCTGCGTCTGCGGCTGGAGCGGGCGATGGAGCGCCTGCCGGAGGGGATGCGGCGGGTTCTGGTCCTCCACGACGTGGAGGGGTACACGCACGAGGAGATCGGAGAGATGCTCGGCATCGCGCCGGGGACGTGCAAGAGCCAGCTGTTCAAGGCGCGGGCCCGGATGCGCCAGCTGCTCACCTCCGCGACCGTCAAGCAAGGAATCGAGACATGCAGCACCTGACGCTCGAAGCCATCGCGCGGCTCGTGGACGAGCCGCCGCACGCCGAAGAGGCGCTGCACCTGGAAGGGTGCGCCGACTGCCGGATGGAGCTGGAGGAGATGCGCGGGCAGACCGCGGCGCTGGCGGGGCTCGCGGACCCGGAGCCCTCCCCTTTCGCCTGGCCGGCTCTGGAAGCCCGCCTGCGCGAGGAGGGGGTGATCCGGCCGCAGGAGACGGCGAAGGTCCGCCCGCGGCACTCACCGGTGCTCCGCATGGCCGCGTCCGTCGCGGTGCTGGTGCTGGGAGGGACGGTGGGAAGGGAGCTGTGGCGGGGGGGGACGGTGAACCGGATGGACCCGGAGCGCATCCCGTCCCGGGCGGCGGGCTCGCCGGTGGCGGCCCCAGCGCTCCGCACCGTCCCGGCCGTGACCGTCGGTGCCCCGCCGGTGCAGACGGCGGCGCGGGCGGACCCGCCCGCGGGCGGGGAACCGTCCGCCGAGGCGGAGGCGCCGAAGCGCACGCTCCGCTCCGCGGCCCACTCCGCGCCGCGCCGATCGGGAGCCAGCGCCACCGCCGCCCAGCTCCGCGCGGCGCAGGCGGACTACGTGAGCGCCCTCAGCGAGTACGCCAGCGTGGCCGACGACGAGCGGGCGGACCCGGTGGTCCGGCTGGCGGCGCTGGAGGGGCTGGTGCGCGCCACGCGTACCGCGCTGGAGCGCGCGCCGGAGGACCCGGTGATCAACGGCTACTACCTGGCGGCGATGGGGAAGCGGGACGCGACGCTGCAGCGGATGGCCCGCAGCTCGGAAGAGACCTGGTACTGATATCCTACTGGAGAAGCGACGATGAACCGAAGGAACGTTCTTTCCCTGGCGCTCGGGACGATGCTGGCGGTGGCCGCCGTGGCACCCGCCGCCGCGCAGGATCGCGACCACCCGGACGGGCGCAGCCGGGACGTGCGCGTGTTCCAGGCGGAGGGCCCGCGCCGCGCCTGGCTGGGGATCAACTTCGACTGGTCGAGCGGGGAGGGCAAACCGATCACGGTGGAGGCCGTGTTCCCCCGGTCTCCCGCGGAGAAGGCGGGGGTCGCGGAGGGGGACACGCTGGTCCGCCTGAACGGGCAGGCGCCGACCGTGGAGGCGATCCGCAAGCTGGACCTGTCGCCCGGCGACGTGGTGCGGATGCGCCTGCGCCGCGGAGGGCGCGAGCGCGACGTGAGCGTCACGGCCGAGCAGCGCGACGGCAACGTGATCATCTTCCAGCGCGGCGGCCGGGCGGACAGCCTGGACCTGGACCGGATGCGCCACGCGCTGTCGGTGCGCCTGGACACGGTGGGCGCCAACCTGGACAGCCTGTTCGTGCGGGTGGACAGCCTGACGGCACGCTTCCGCCGGGAGCGACCGGACCGGGCCGTCACCATGCGGCTGGACACCCTGCTGGACCGCAGCATGCGGCAGGCGCTCCCCTTCAGCCTGGAGGTCGGCTCCCGGGCACTGGCCGGCGCTGAGTTCACGCAGGTCAACCCGGAGCTGGGACGCTACTTCGGAACCAACGAGGGGCTCCTCACCCTGCGCGTGGCCCCCGGCACTCCCGCCGCCCGGGCCGGCCTGGAAGCGGGCGACGTGGTGGTGCGGGCGGGCGACACCAGGGTCCTGACGCTGCGCGACCTGCGCAGGGCCGTGGCCGACGCCAGGGACCGGACCGCGAAGCTGGAGGTGATCCGCCAGGGGAAGCGCCGCGAGGTGACGCTGAAGTGGGAGGGCGGCGCCCCCATCTACCGTGCCCTGCCGGACGGCGGCACCCTGCGCCTGCAGTCGGACATGGACCGGGCCAGGATGGAGCGCGCCCTGACGGCCGCCCGCTGGCACTGGACGATCCAGAGGTAGCACTCCGGCTCGCAGAGACACCGGTCAGGCAGGCGGGAGCCACAGCCCTCCTCCGGGATCCCGGGGGAGGGCTTTTCGCCAGCCAGGCTCTGGTGCGTCGTGCTCCGGGGGAGGGGATGCTCTCCGGAAAGAGTTCATCCCCTTCCACCACCGCCGCCACCCACAACTCTTTCCTACGAGCACCCCCTCCCCCTGCGCGGCGGCCTCCCCCAACTACGCCGTTCCGCAGCTCCCTGCAGTTCCCACATGCTGTTGCGAGGGAGACCACGGCAGTATCGTGGGCTCCCGTAGCGGTCGGGGAGACTGCCAGTAGTTCCGGCAGGCTCACCGGCCCCGCGGAAGAGACGGACGGCAGTATCGTCCGGCTCTGGAGCGGCCTCCAAGCCACACCCGCCAGACACGAAAGAGCAAGTTGCGGCACCTCCTCCCCACGTGTATCCTCCCTGGTCGAGAAGCCAACCGAACCACTCCATAGAACCCCCCGATGCTGAAGCGCCTGTTCGCCGGCAAGAACGCCCTGAACCTGCTCCTGGTCTTCGTGCCGGTGGCGATCGTCATGGAGTGGGTGCTCCATTCGCCGCCGCTCTGGATCTTCGTGGTCTCGTGCATGGGCGTGATCCCGCTGGCCGGGCTGATGGGGCACGCCACGGAGGAGATCGCCGAGCGGGCCGGCGAGGGGATCGGCGGGCTGCTGAACGCCACCTTCGGCAACGCGGCGGAGCTGATCATCGCCATCATCGCGCTGCGGGCCGGCCTCTACGACCTGGTCAAGGCGTCGATCACCGGCTCCATCATCGGCAACGTCCTGCTGGTGTTCGGGTTGAGTGCGCTGGTGGGCGGGGTGCGCTACGAGACGCAGCGCTTCAACCGCACCGCCGCCAGCCTGGGAACCACCCTGCTGGTGTTGAGCGCGGTGGGGCTGCTGGTGCCGGCGGTGTTCCACTCCCTGGTGAGGGCCACCGCCCCCTCGGCGGAACAGAACCTGAGTCTGGAGATCTCGGTGGTGCTGATGGCCACCTACGTGCTCAGCCTCTTCTTCACCCTGCGCACCCACAAGCACCTGTACACGGGCGACGTGGACCCGGAGGCGCCGGAGGAGGCGCACGGGACGCGGGGCTCGATGGCCCGCGCGATCGGCACGCTGGTGCTGGCGACGATCGGGGTGGCGGTGATGGCGGAGCTGCTGGTGGGGGCGGCGGAGGCGACGGCGCACTCGCTGGGGTGGAGCGACGTGTTCGTGGGGGTGATCGTGGTGGCGGTGATCGGCAACGCGGCGGAGCACTCCACGGCGGTGCTGATGGCGACCAAGGACAAGATGGACGTGGCGATCAACATCGCCGTGGGGTCGTCGATCCAGGTGGCGCTCTTCGTCGCCCCGCTCCTGCTCTTCCTGAGCTACGTCCTGGGCCCCCGCCCGATGGACCTGATCTTCACGCCGCTGGAGGTGCTGGCCGTCACCGTCTCGGTGGGCGCGATGGCGCTGTGCGCCAACGACGGGGAGTCGCACTGGATGGAGGGGGTGCAGCTCCTGGCGGTGTACGTGATCATGGGGATCGCCTTCTACTTCCTCCCCGTCCCCGAGGCGTCGGTCCCCATCGCCCACTGAGGCCGGCCCCGGAACCCCCGCGCCCGAGGGCTCACACCCGCCCGTTGGGGACCACCGGCTCGTGCGAGGTGAGCGAGTGCCGGGGCCAGGTGGCGATCACCCACGCGATCACCGCCACGATCAGGAGGGCGATGATCGCCCCGGCGAGCTTCGCCGTCCGGCGGGCACCCGGCGGAGGCCAGGGCTCCGGGCTCCCGGTGCGGTGGCGGGGTGCCCCGCAGTGCGGACACACCCTGTCGCCGGGGGAGATCCTGCCGCCACAGTTCAGGCAGACCGTCGCTTCCATGGCTCCCACCGCTCTCCGGTGACGGGGTACGAGGCTTTCCGGGCAAGGGCTTAGCCCGGGATTCGGGAACGCCTGCCCCCTGCATATTCGGCGCCGCTCCGGTCGGTGGAGAGGCGGAAGCATCCCTGGAAAGCAGCGGCCCCGGCGTCCACGCGAGACGCCGGGGCCGCGGTTCTCTTCCGCCCGGCTCCACCTACGCGGCGGCCCGGCGGTACCTTCGCCGCACCCTGCGCGCGAAGCGGACCAGCATCGCCAGCAGGACCCCGGTGAGCACCAGCGCGGCCAGCGGCGCCAGGAAGGCCAGCGCCACCGCCCCGAAGGCGGCCACGTCCTCGGCCACGCTCAGCACGGGGTTGCCGAAGCCGGCGGTCATGGTGGTGCTCCCCACCCGCGCCGCCGCCTTGGTGGCGTGCACCCCCAGGGCGATGGGCGCGCCCACGATGATGGCAATGGCGATCGCGTACTCGGGCGAGAGCTGGTACAGGAACGGGGTGGCGGCCAGCGCGGCGAGCGCCGGCTTGGTGAACACCTGCACCGAGTCGAGCAGATGGTCCACCACCGGGAGCTTGTCCCCCAGCAGCTCCAGGAGGGTGGCGACCCCGAAGACGACCAGCGTCTCCGGGCGGTCGAGCCAGGCCAGGTGCTCGGGGAGGGCGAGGTGGAAGAGCTGCGCCGCCAGGCTGGCGCTGAACACCGGGAGGAAGGCGCGCAGCCCCGCGCACGCGGAAAGCACCACGCCGAAAGCGACGGCCGAAAGAGCATTCATGCGGCTTCTGATGGATGGAGGGCCCCCGACTGCGCTATCTTTGCCGCTCGCTTCTACCCGCTCCCCGTACCCCGTGCTCCCGTGAAGCTCTGGATCGACGCCGACGCCGCCCCGCGCGACGTCAAGGAGTTCGTCTTCCGCGCCGCCCGCCGGCTGGAGCTGGCGACGGTGCTGGTCGCCAACCAGCGCCTCCCCGTCCCTCCCGGCAACCCCTTCGTCACCGCCGTGCGGGTGGAGGGCGGACCCGACGTGGCCGACCTGCACATCGCCACCCACGCGGAGGCGGGCGACGTAGCCGTGACCGCCGACATCCCGCTGGCCGCGGCACTGGTGGCGAAGCGGGTGACGGTGATCGACCCGCGGGGCGAGGAGTTCACGGCCGACAACGTGGGGGAGCGGCTGGCGGTGCGCGACTTCATGGACGGGCTGCGCGGGGCGGGGGTGGAAACGGGCGGGGCCCGCCCCTACGGAGCGAAGGAGAAGCAGGCGTTCGCGTCGGCGCTGGACCGGGTGCTCACCCGCGCGCTGCGGGGGCGCTGAGCGCCGGGCCGTTCAGGCGGGAACGGCGGTCACGGTCCATACCGTGGTCGGCGCGCCCGTGTACACGCGCTCGTTGGGGTGCGGGACGACCTCGTAGTGGTGGATGGACGGGTCGCTCCCCAGGCGCTCGATGCCGCGCAGGATGCTGGACGCCTCGTGCTCGTCCCCGGTCCGGTTGAACAGCTCCCGCTTGAGCGTCTGCCAATCCGTGGCCGCGACGTAGTCCCTGTCTATCGTGAACGGCTCAGGCATCGTCTTCCCTCCGGGCGGTGCTTCGAACGGTCGCCTCCGCGCACGCGGAGGCCCTGAGGACGGGAAAGGTAACCATTGCCGCCCCGGCGAGCTACTTCACCCGCGCGGCGCGGAACGGGATGGGGACCCGGAGCAGCTCGCCGCGGACGGGGGCCTGCTCGATGGCCCGCACGATCTCCATCCCCTCCACCACCCTGCCGAACGCCGCGTACCCCATCCCGGCCGGGGTGGAGTCGTGGAAGTCGAGGTGCGGCTGCTCGCCCAGGACGATGAAGAACTCGGCCCGTGCGCTGCTGGGGTCGGCGAAGTGGGCCATGGACACGGTCCCATCGACGTGCCGAAGCCCGGTCTGCCGGGTCGACTCGAAGGGGACGGGCGGGAGGAGCCGGGTGGAGTCGCCGCGCCAGAGGCCGCCCTGTACCACGCCCACGGTCGGCTGCATCAGCTGCGCCTCGCCGTGGTGGACGCGGTAGAAGGCGGCGCCCGCGTAGCGCCCCTCGTCCACGTAGCGCAGGAAGTTGGCGACGGTGCGCGGCGCCCGCGCCGAGTCCAGCTCGATGCGGACGACCCCGAAGCGCGTCCGCAATTCCACCTGCGGGTTGGACCGGGTGCACCCCGCCGCTGCGAGTGCCACCGGGAGGAGGCCGAGGAGCCGGAACAGCGCCCGGCGCGCCGGGCCCGCGCTCACCCCGCCCTCCCCGCGGCGCCGGCCGCTTCCGCCCGGATCTCCCCCCCGATCCGCGCCGTCGCCTCCACCAGCGCGTCGAAGTCCTCGCGGCGGCTGCGATGGTTGACGTTGGCGACGCGCAGGGCGTAGCGCCCGCCGAGCACGGTCCCCGAGGGGACCGCGATCCCCCCTTCCTGCAGCCTCAGCAGGATCTCCTCGTTGACCGCGTTCAGCTCCGCCTCCCCCACGCCCGCCGGGGCGTAGCGGAAGCACACCACGTTGAGCGGCACCGGGGCCAGCAGCTCCAGCTCCGGGTGCGCTTCCACCCTCCCTGCAAGGTGGCGTGCCTGCTCCACGTTCTGCCGGATCAGCCGCGCCAGGGCATCGGTCCCGTGCGCCTTGAGCGACATCCACACCTTGAGCGCCTTGAAGCCGCGGGTCAGGTCCACCCCCCGGTCGGCGAAGGGGAGCCCGCCCGCGTTCACCCCGCGGGTGGTCTCGGCCAGGTAGCTGGCCTGGATGGAGAAGGCGTCGCGGTGCGCTTCCGCGTCGCGCACCAGCACGCACGCGCACTCGAAGGGGAGGTACCCCCACTTGTGCAGGTCGAAGGCGAGCGAGTCCGCCTCCTCGATCCCCTCCACCTGCGGGCGGAGGTCGGGCGCGAGCCGGGCCAGCGAGCCGAAGGCCCCGTCCACGTGGAACCAGAGCCCTTCCTCCCGGCAGAAAGCGGCCAGCGCGCGCAGGTCGTCGGTGGCGCCGGTGTTCACCGTCCCCGCGGTGCCGATCACGCAGAAGGGGTGGAGCCCGGCGGCCCGGTCGGCCCGCACCGCCGCGGTCAGCGCCTCCGGGTCGACGCGGAACTCCGCGTCGGTCGGGACGCGGCGGAAGGAGGCGTTGCCGAGCCCCAGCAATTCCGCCGCCTTGCGCGCCCACCCGTGCGTCTCGCCCGAGCCGTAGAAGGTCATCCGCGGGCGCCCGCCCTGCAGCCCCTCCTCGCGCACGTCGAAGCCGGCCCGCGCGTGCCGCGCCACCGCCAGCCCGAGCACGTTGGCGATGGTCCCGCCCGTCACCAGCAGCCCGCTCGCCCCCTCCGGGAAGCCCATCAGCTCGGCCAGCCAGCGGAGCACCTGGTGCTCCACCTGCGCGGGGGCCTGGTTGAAGCCGGCCAGGTGGGCGTTCATCCCGGCGGCCAGCATGTCGGCCATCATCCCCAGCGGGGTCCCGTTCCCCTGCACCCACCCCCAGAAGCGCGGGTGCAGGTTGCCGTTGGGGTAGGGGAGCACCCGCTCCACGAACTCGCGGTAGACCGCTTCGGCCCCCTCCCCTTCGCGCGGGAGCGGCCTGGCGAAGGAGGCACGCACCGCCGCGGGCATCGGCCGCCAGGCGGGCTGCTCCCGGAGCGAGGCCAGGTGGTCGAGCATGTCGTCCACCATCCGGTGGGCGAGCCCGCGGAACTCGTCCCAGTCCCGCGGGTCGAGCGTTTCTTCCCGTGTCGTGTCGGCGTCGTACATGGCCCCGGGGTCGGTGTGCGTGCGGCGGCTCCCTCCCGCTCGAAGGAAATGTACATGCGCGCCCCGGCCGGCGCGAAAGGCGTCAGCGCGGCGCCAATTCTTCGCGGCTCGCCATTCCCCTTTCCACATGTACTTGTATTGCACCCGGCAACCACCTATTTTGGGACAGGGGCCTCCCGCCCCTCCATCCACTTCCACCCCACGTTCAGGGAACCGAGCGAATGCAGTATCCGCAGACGCGTCAGCCCGTGGCCGGAGGTCCGTTCCAGCAAATGTCCGCTCCCGAAGAGCCACCCTTCGTACTCAACGAGAAACAGGCGAACCTCCTCCGCCAGCTGGTCGGGCAGGAGGGAGGAATTCCCGCCG
>JAFAYN010000096.1 GCA_019240375.1 Gemmatimonadota bacterium | reverse complement strand
ACTGCGGGAACAGCGGGACCACCGCGCGCCTGATGATGGGGCTCCTCGCCGGGCGGGAGCTGTGCGGCACCCTCACCGGGGACGCGTCGCTGCGCCGCCGCCCGATGCGGCGGATCACCGACCCGCTCGTCCGCATGGGCGCCCGCGTCCGGGAGCCGGAGGGCGAGGGCGTCCTCCCGATCCAGGTGTGCGGCGGCGCCCTCCGCCCCATCGAGCACCTTTCTCCCAAGGCCAGCGCGCAGGTCAAGAGCGCGGTCCTCCTCGCCGGGCTTTCCGCGGGGGTGCCGGTGACGGTGCACGAGCCGCTCCTGTCGCGCGACCACACCGAGCGGATGCTGCGCGGCATGGGCGTGGAGGTGGTCACGGAGGAGGCGGACGGCGGGTGGCGGACCTCGCTCACCCCCCCGGAAGGGCCGCTCCCGCCGCTCGACCTCCGCGTCCCCGGCGATCCCTCCTCCGCCGCCTTCTTCGTCGCCCTGGCGCTGCTCGCCGACCAGGGCGAGCTGCGCATCTCCGGGGTGGGGATCAACCCCACGCGCACCGGGCTCTTCCGGGTGCTGGCCCGCATGGGCGGCTTCGTGGAGATCCACGACGAGCGGGTGGAGGGGGGGGAGCCCGTCGCCGACCTGCTCGTCCGCCCGGCGCGGCTGTGCGGCACCGAGGTGGGGGGGGCGGAGATCCCCTCGATGATCGACGAGGTCCCGGTGCTGGCGGTGCTCGCCGCGCGCGCCGAGGGAGAGACGCGGATCACCGGGGCGGGGGAGCTGCGCGTCAAGGAAAGCGACCGGATCGCCGTGCTGGTCCAGAACCTGTGCGCGCTGGGGGTGGAGGCCGAGGAGCTTCCCGACGGGATGGTGGTCCGCGGGACGGACCGCCCGCTCCGGGGCGACGTCCGCACCGACGGCGACCACCGCATCGCCATGGCCTTCGGGGTGCTCGCCGCCCTCCCTGGCAACCGGATCCGCGTCGACGACCCCGGGTGCGCCGACGTCAGCTTCCCGGGGTTCTGGGAGCGCCTGGACGAGGCCGCGGGAGGGAGCGCCGCCCCCGCCCACGGCACCGCGCCTGCGGCCCCGCACCGCGCCGACGGGATCATCGTCGCCATCGACGGCCCGGCGGGCTCCGGGAAAAGCTCCACCGCGAAGGCGGCGGCGGCGGCGCTGGGGTACCGGCACCTGGACTCCGGCGCCTTCTACCGCGCCATCACCCTGGCCGCGCTCCGCGCCGGGATCCCGGTGGAGCGCTGGGCGGAGCTTTCCGCGGAGGAGCTGGAGGCGCTGGGCGTGGAAGGGATCCCCACCCCCGGCGGGTACCGGATGACGCTCTGGGGCAAGGACGTGTCCGCCGCGATCCGCGCCCCCGAGGTGAACGCCCACGTCTCGCCGATGGCGGCGGTCCCCGCCGTGCGCGAGTGGCTGATGGGCGCGCTGCGTGAGGCGGGGGCGCGGGGCGGGCTGGTGGCCGACGGGCGCGACATCGGGACGGTGGTCTTCCCCGACGCCGAGCTCAAGCTGTTCCTGGTGTGCGCGCCGGAGGAGCGGGCCCGCCGCCGGCTGCTGGAGCAGGGTGCGGCCAACCTGTCGCCCGAGGAGATCCGCGCCGAAACGGAACGCCTGGCCGGGCGCGACGCGGTGGATTCCACCCGCGCCGTGGCCCCGCTGCGGCAGGCCGAGGACGCGGTGCTCCTGGACACCACCGCGCTGGACTTCGCCGAGCAGGTGGAAGCCATCGTGAGGATGGCGCGGGAGCGCGCCGGGGGTTGACCTTTCCCCGCGGTTTTCCTAACTTTCCATGCTTCGCCGGGCTCGACCCGGATCACCCTCCACCCCCACTTTTGTCGCGCCGTGCCGTCGGGGCACTTCCGGGCCGACAAGACGCAAGGAGCTTCCAGCTTAATGTTCGAAAACACCCCTGCGGACCAGCTTCCCACCCAGGACGACACCTTCGACGGGAACGGCGGAGTCGCCGTCGCGTCGAACCGGGGCGCCGGGAGCGAGCTGACCACCCAGCAGCTTGCCGAGCGCGCCCGCGCGGTCAACATCCGCGCCGATCTCTTCGACGAGGACGAGTACACCTCGGAGGAGTACGAGGAGATGCTCGCCATGTACGAGGACACCCTCAGCAACATCGAGGAGGGTGAGATCGTCAAGGCGCGCGTTCTTCGCGTCACCGACAAGTCCGTGATCCTGGACCTCGGCTTCAAGAGCGAGGGCTCCGTCAACCGCGACGAGTTCAAGGACCCGGATTCGCTCCAGATCGGCGACGAGGTCGAGGTCTTCCTGGAGAACCTGGAGGACGAGGATGGCGTGGTCGTCCTGTCCAAGAAGAAGGCCGACTTCCTCCGCGTGTGGGAGAAGATCAAGGAAGCTCACGAGAACGAGACCCCGGTGGCCGGGATGCTCACCCGCAAGATCAAGGGTGGCGTCACCGTCGACCTCATGGGTGTGGACGCGTTCCTCCCGGGCTCGCAGATCGCCCTCCGCCGCGTCCCGAACATCGAGGACCTGATCGGCGAGACGTACGACTTCAAGATCATCAAGCTCAACAAGCGCCGCCGCAACATCGTGGTGTCGCGCCGCGTGCTCCTCGAGGCCGACCGCGAGATCAAGCGCGAGAAGCTCAAGAAGGAGCTCGAGGTCGGGCAGGTTCGTCACGGCGTGGTCAAGAACATCACCGACTTCGGTGCGTTCATTGATCTCGGCGGGATGGACGGCCTGCTGCACATCACCGACATGAGCTGGGGCCGCGTCGGCCACCCGAGCGAGGTGGTGAGCATCGGCGCCGAGCTGGACGTCAAGGTGCTGGACATCGACTGGGAGCGCGAGCGCCTGTCGCTCGGCCTCAAGCAGCTCCAGGAGTACCCCTGGAAGGACGTCGACAAGAAGTACCCGGTCGGCGCCCGCGTCCGCGGCCGCGTGGTTTCGATCACCAACTACGGCGCCTTCGTGGAGCTGGAGAAGGGCGTCGAGGGCCTGGTCCACATCTCCGAGATGAGCTGGACGCGCAACGTCCGCCACCCGTCCAAGATCGTGTCGCTGGGTGACGAGATCGAGGCCGTGATCCTGAAGGTGGACGTCGAGGGCGAGAAGATCTCCCTCGGCATGAAGCAGATCGAGGAAGATCCGTGGCACGCGCTCCCGCTGAAGTACCCGGTGGGGACCCGTCTCTCGGGCAAGGTGCGCAACCTGACCTCGTTCGGCGCCTTCGTGGAGATCGAGCCGGGGATCGACGGGCTGGTGCACATCTCCGACATGAGCTGGACCAAGCGGATCCAGCACCCGTCCGAGGTCGTCCGCAAGGGCGACGAGGTCGAGGTGGTGATCCTCGGCGTGGACGCGGAGAACAAGCGGATCTCGCTGGGTCTCAAGCAGACCCACGACGACCCCTGGGAGGACCTGGCGGCCGGGTACCACGTCGGCCAGGAGATCAACGGCAAGGTCACCCGCCTGCAGGACAAGGGCGTGGCGGTCGACCTCGGCCAGGACATGGAGGGCTTCGTCCCCGTGTCGCAGCTGGGCGTCACCGGTCTGCAGAACCCGGCGGACGTGTTCGCCGAGGGCGACGACCTGGAGATGTACATCACCGAGATCGACACCGCCAACCGGCGGATCGTGCTCGCGGTGACCCGCGTGCCGAAGTTCGAGGGCGGCGTCCCGACGGCTCCGGTCGCCGAGGCCACCGACGCGGCGGAGGCTCCGGCCGACGACGCGGCTCCGGCGGAGGAGGGCGGCGAGGAGGCGTAAGCTTCTTCGCGGTTCCGACCGCTGGTGAAGGAAAGGGCGCGGGGCTTCGGCTCCGCGCCCTTTCTGTTTGTGATGGGCAGGCACCTTGTATTTTACGACACGAAATGCTACGCTTGCTTCAGGACAAACTACTCCTGATCGGATTCACCCTTGGAAGGAGAAGGCGAGTGTGAGAACGACAGCACTTCGTACTCTGTCCGTACTGCTCGTGGCAGGAGCGGCGGCCGCCTGCGGGGATGACATCCCTTCCGCTCCACGGCTCGACGCCGGCCGCGCCGCCGCCCCGGTGGCACCGATGTTCGCCGCGGCGCAGGGAGAGGGGATCCCGGACCGGTACATCGTCGTGTTCAACGACGGCGTGAGCGACGCCCCGGGGCTCGCACGGCAGATGGTGGCGGCCCACGGCGGCCGGCTTCACTTCACCTACGCGCACGCGCTCCACGGCTTCGCGGCCACCCTCCCGCGCGCGGCCGTGGAGGCGCTCCGGCACGACCCGCAGGTGAAGTACGTCCAGGAGGACGGGGTCGCCAAAGCGAGCACCACGCAGTACGGCGCCCCCTGGGGGCTGGACCGCATCGACCAGTCGGACCTGCCGCTGGACGGCGCCTACAGCTACGCGGCCACGGGTTCCGGCGTGCGGATCTACGTGCTGGACACCGGGATCCGGTCGATCACGCGGAGTTCGGCGGGCGCGCCATCGCCGGCTACGACGCGTACGGCGGCACGGGCGCGGACTGCTACGGCCACGGCACGCACGTGGCCGGGATCGCGGCGGGGAGCACCTACGGCGTCGCGAAGGGCGCCACGGTCGTTTCGGTGCGCGTGCTGGACTGCAACGGCTCCGGGGCGTACAGCAGCATCATCGCGGGCGTGGACTGGGTAACGCAGAACCACGTCAGTCCGGCAGTGGCGAACATGTCGCTCGGGGGGAGCGCCAACGTCGCCATGGACAACGCCGTGAACAACTCCATCGCTTCGGGGGTGACGTATACGATCTCGGCCGGCAACGACCGGGGCGACGCGTGCTACTACTCGCCCGCGCGGGTCGCCGCGGCGCTGACCGTCGGCGCTTCGACGTCGTACGACGAGCGGTCCTCGTTTTCCAACTTCGGGCACTGCATGGACCTGTACGCGCCCGGCTCGGGGATCCTCTCGGCGTGGCACACGACCAGCACCGCGACGCGGACGCTGGACGGCACCTCGATGGCGGCGCCGCATGTGGCCGGCGCGGCCGCCCTGTACCTTCAGGGCAACCCCACCGCCTCGCCCGCCACGGTGACGGCGGCGATTCTGAACTCGTCGTTCGCGAACAAGCTGGCGGGCGCCGGCACCGGCGCACCCAACAACCGCCTGCTGAACTCGATGCTCGCCGGGTACTCGCCCCCGCCCGCGTTCCCCAACACCTCCGCCCCGACGGTCCAGCTGTACTGCCAGTCGTACGGCCCCGGCAACGCGGATTGCAGCGCCTACGCGTCCGGAGGTACGGGCGGCGGGTATGAATATACCTGGCTCAACGCGTCCGGATCCGGGGAGTACGCCACGGTGCAGTGCCCGTACACCGTCCACGGGACCTCGGTGTCCGTGTACGTGACGGTGCTGGACAGCGGTGGCTCGGGGACCGAGCAGTGGCAGGCGGTCGAGTGCCCCGGCGGAAATCCGGAACCGATCTGAACAGGCTCACACGGAGGCACGGAGGGGTTCTCCGTGTCTCCCGGTTCCGGACCACGGGTGAAGGGAAGGGTGCGGGGCTCCGGCTCCGCACCTTTTCGCTTTGCGAGCGGCCAGGTGCGCAAACGCCGCCTGCATGCTAGATTTCCGCCTTTCTGTGCTTACCGGCGAATCTTCACACGCAGACCACGGACGACACGCGATGTCGATGCGGGAAAAGCTGGAGCATCTGGAGGGTCTCCGCCGCGAAGCGGAACTGGGCGGCGGGGCGAAGAGGATCCAGGCGCAGCACGAGCGCGGCAAGCTGACCGCCCGCGAGCGCCTGGACGTGCTCCTGGACGAGGGCTCCCTGGTGGAGCTGGACCGCTTCGTGGTGCACCGCGCCACCGAGTTCGGGCTCGACAAAGAGAAATACCTGGGCGACGGGGTGGTGACCGGGTACGGGACCATCCACGGGCGCCTGGTCTACGTCTTCTCGCAGGACTTCACGGTGTTCGGTGGCTCGCTCTCGGAGACGCACGCGGCCAAGATCTGCAAGATCATGGACCTGGCGCTCAAGAACGGAGCGCCGGTCATCGGCCTCAACGACTCCGGCGGGGCCCGTATCCAGGAGGGGGTGGTCTCCCTCGGCGGCTACGCGGACATCTTCCTCCGCAACACGCTGGCTTCGGGCGTGATCCCGCAGATCTCCGCCATCATGGGACCATGCGCGGGCGGCGCGGTGTACTCCCCGGCGATCACCGACTTCATCTACATGGTGCAGGGGACGAGCTACATGTTCGTCACCGGCCCCAACGTGGTGAAGACGGTCACGCACGAGGACGTGACCATGGAGGAGCTGGGGGGCGCGGCCACCCACGCGGCGAAGTCCGGAGTGGCCCACTTCGCGGTGAAGACCGAGGTGGAGTGCCTGCACCGGATCCGCAAACTGATGGAGTACGTCCCGCAGAACAACGCCGAGGACCCGCCGCGCCGCCCCACCGACGACCCGTTCGACCGGGCCGACGAGGAGCTGCTGGACGTGGTGCCGGACAACCCGAACAAGCCGTACGACATGCACGACGTCATCCGGCGCGTGGTGGACGACGGCGAGTTCTACGAGGTGCACGCGGATTATGCCGGCAACATCCTCTGCGGCTTCGCGCACGTCGGCGGGCACTCGGTGGGGATCGTCGCCAACCAGCCGGCGGTGCTGGCGGGGGTGCTGGACATCGACGCCTCGGTCAAAGCGGCGCGCTTCGTCCGCTTCTGCGACTCGTTCAACGTCCCGCTCCTGACCTTCGAGGACGTCCCCGGCTTCCTCCCGGGCGTGACGCAGGAGCACGGCGGGATCATCCGCCACGGGGCGAAGCTCCTGTTCGCCTACTGCGAGGCGACGGTGCCGAAGGTGACCATCATCACCCGCAAGGCGTACGGCGGGGCGTACGACGTGATGTCGTCCAAGCACATCCGCGGCGACGTCAACTACGCCTGGCCCACGGCCGAGATCGCGGTGATGGGGGCCAAGGGCGCGGTGGAGATCCTGTACCGGCGCGAGATCGCCCAGGCGGAGGACCCGGCCCAGGCGGCTGCCGACCGGCAGCAGGAGTACGCGGACCGCTTCGCCAACCCGTACGCGGCGGCCGAGCGCGGCTACGTGGACGACGTGATCGACCCGCGCGAGACGCGCGCCCGGGTGATCAGCGCGCTCGACATGCTGCAGAACAAGCGGGACTCCAATCCCCCGAAGAAGCACGCGAACATCCCGCTCTGAGCAGGACCGCGGGTCCCGCGTATACATAGACGACCCACACCACGTCCGCTCCCGTCCGGGGGCGGGCGCGTACCAGGTCCGGCGGAGCCCTTTCCGCCAGACTCCACCCGTTACAGCACCACACCACGATGACCTCGCTTTCCCGTACCCTCCTGATCGCTGCACTCCTCGCGGCCGGCGCCGCGCCCGCGGCGTACGCCCAGGCAGACTCCGTATTCGCCGTCAACAACTCCGGCTCCAACCTTCTCCGCCTGAATACCGACGCTTCGTTCGTGGTGCGCGGCACCGCCAACACGGGTGACCTCCCCGCGACGGGCGCCGGGGTGCGGATGATGTGGTTCCCCGGCCGCTGGGCCTTCCGGGCCGGCAAGGTGGAGAGCTTCGGCTCCACCTACTGGGACCTGAGCAATATCGGCTACGGCTCGGCCGCTTTCGGCGAGAACACGCGCGCCAGCGGCAACAACTCCTTCGCGGCGGGGCTCACCACCGTCGCCACGGGCACCGAGTCGGTGGCGCTGGGCAACAGCGGCACGGCGAGTGCCGATCGCAGCTTCGCGTTCAACGGGACCGCCTCGGGGGTAGGGGCCGTCGCCATCGGGAGCGGCGCGCAGGCCACCAACGACGACGCCCTGGCGATGGGCCCCAGCTCCATCGCGGGCGGTCTCGCCGCCATCGTCATAGGGCCGAGCATCGCGAACGGCAACTTCGGCGTTGCGATCGGGCTGCAGAACAGCGCGAGCGGCCAGTTCTCGGTGGCGATCGGGAAGAACGCACGCACGGCCAACCGGCAGGGTGCGGTGGTGCTCGGCGACGGCTGCGCCTCGTTCTCTTCCGACTCTGTGTATCCCACGGCGAACAACCAGTTCGTGGCCCGCGGCTGCGGTGGGATCAAGATGTACACGTCGCAGAACCTGTCGTCGGGCGTCGAGGTGCCGGCGGGCGGCGGCTCGTGGAGCAGCATCTCGGATCGTAACCGCAAGGAGAACTTCCTGTCGCTGAACGGCGAGGACGTGCTGAGCCGGCTGCGCATGGTGCCGGTGACCACCTGGAACTACAAGACCCAGGACCGCGGCATCCGCCACATGGGCCCCGTGGCGCAGGACTTCCGCGCCGCCTTCGGCCTGGGCGAGAGCGAGCTCCTCATCAACACGGTGGACATCGACGGCGTCAACATGGCCGCGGTGAAGGCGCTGGACGCCCGCTCCGTGCGCCAGCAGGCGCGCGTCACGGAGCTGGAGACGCAGGTCACCGACCTCCAGGCCCG
>JAFAYN010000083.1 GCA_019240375.1 Gemmatimonadota bacterium | reverse complement strand
GGTTCCTGCTGCTCCCCAACACCGCGGGGTGCTATACGGCGGAGGACGCGATCCGCTACGCGCGGCTCGCCCGGGCCGCGGGGTTCACCGACTGGGTGAAGCTGGAGGTGATCGGGGACCCGGAGACGCTGCTCCCCGACACCGAGGCCACCCTGCGCGCGGCCCGTGAGCTGGTTGCCGACGGGTTCAAGGTGCTGGCCTACACCAACGACGATCTGATCATGGCGCTCCGGCTGGAGGACGCCGGGTGCGCGGCGGTGATGCCCCTGGCCTCGCCGATCGGGAGCGGGCTGGGGCTGATGAACCCCTTCAACATCCGCACGATCAAGAGCCGGCTTTCCGTCCCGGTGATCGTAGACGCGGGGGTGGGGACGGCTTCCGACGCGGCCGTGACCATGGAGCAGGGGGTGGACGGGATCCTGATGAACACCGCGCTGGCGGAGGCACGGGAGCCGGTCGCTATGGCGCGGGCGATGGGGCTGGCGACCGAGGCGGGGCGGCTGGCCTACCTGGCCGGACGGATGCCCCGGCGCGAGCGGGCGGTCCCTTCCAGCCCCCGCGCCGGGATGCTGGGGTAGCCGCTGCGGATGTCTCCCGCGGTCACCCCCTCGCGCCTGGCGGCGCTTGACGTCCTCCGCGACGTCCGCGACGGCGACCTCGCGGACCGGGCGCTCGACCACGCGCTCGACCGGCTCCCGGAGCGGGAGCGCGGGTGGACGCAGGAGCTGGTCTACGGTACGTTCCGCCTCCGCGGGCGGCTGGACTACCTGCTGGACTCGCTGGTGCGCGGCAGGATCGAATCGCTCGACCCCGAGGTGCTGGACGTGCTCCGGCTGGGGGCGTACCAGCTCATGGAGATGGACAGCGTCCCTCCCTACGCGGCGGTGTCGCAGTCGGTGGAGCTGGCGCGCGAGGCGGGGGAGGGGCGGGCCTCGGGGATGGTCAACGGCGTGCTCCAGTCGCTGCGCCGCCGCGGGGGCGAGATCCGCTTCCCGGACCGGGAGCGCGACCCGATGGGGTACCTGTCCACGTGGCACTCGCACCCTCGCTGGCTGGTGGAGCGCTGGGTGGGACTCTGGGGGGTGGACGACACGGAAGCGCTCCTGGAGGCCGACAACCGCCGCCCGGAATTGTACCTGCGGACGCTTGGCGTGGGTACGGACGAGGCGCGGGAGCGGCTCGCCGCGGCGGGGATCGAGGCGGAGCCCGTCCCCCTCTCGCCGGATTCGCTGCGCATCCTCCCTCCCGCCGGGGCGGGGGAGGCGCTGGCGGCGGTCCCGGCCACGGTGCAGGACCCCGCGGCCTCGCTGGTGGTGCGCTACGCGGCGGTCCCCGGGGGGGCGCGGGTGGTGGATCTGTGCGCGGCGCCGGGTGGGAAGGCGCTGGGGATGGCGGAGCGCGCCGGGTACGTCGCCGCCGCCGACCTTTCGCCGGGGCGGCTCCGGCGGGTGCGGCAGAACGCCGCGCGGGTGGGGGAGCGCGGCCGGGTGGGCGCGGTGGTGGCGGACGGGCGCTTCCCGCCCTTCCGCGACGCGGACGTGGTGCTGCTCGACGCGCCCTGCACCGGCACCGGTACGCTGCGCCGCCACCCGGACGGGCGCTGGCGCGTGCAGCCGGGCGACCTGGCGGCGCTGGAAGCACTGCAGCGCGAGCTGCTGGAGGCCGCCGCGGGGGTGGTGCGCCCCGGCGGGTGGCTGGTGTACTCCACCTGCTCGCTGGAGCCGGAGGAGAACGCGCGCCAGGTGGACGCCTTCCTGGACGCGCACCCGGAGTTCGTGCTGGATCCCCCGGAAGGGGCGGTGGACGCTTCGCTGCTCGACCCCCGGGGAATGCTCGTCGTCCTCCCGCAGCACTCGGGAGTGGACGGCTCCTTTGCGGCTCGCATGCGGAGACGAACTTGAGGAACACCGCCGGTCCCGAACCGAAGACTTCGCCCCCGGCGCCCACCGCTCCGGCCGCGCCGGGCCGGCGCCGGTGGCTGCGGGTCGCCGGACTGGTGGTGGGCGCCTTCGTGGTCGGGTACGTGCTCACGGCGCTGATCTTCTTCCCCGGGTGGGGGCGGAGGGCCATCGTCACCATTCCCGACCTGCGGGGGAAGCCTTTCGCCGAGGCGCGCCGCGCGGCGGAGGACGTGGACCTGCACGTGGAGCGGGGGAGCGTCCTTTTCCACCCCACCGTCCGGGCGGGTGCCGTGCTGGCGCAGAGCCCTCTTCCCGGGCAGGAGGTGACCCGCGGCGCCGCCATCCGGGTGACGCTGAGCGGCGGGCCGGAGCGCATGCCCATGCCGGACGTGTCCGACCTGGCCGCGCCGCAGGCGCAGGACCTGCTCACCCGCATCGGCTTCAGGGTGCGTATCCGCATCGTCATCTCGGACCGGCCGGAGGGGCGCGTGCTGGGGACGGTCCCCGCGGCGGGGACGCCGGTGTCCGTCCCCTCGGTGGTGGAGCTGACGCTGAGCGCCGGTCCGCCGGAGGTGGTGGTTCCCAGCGTGGCGGTGCCGGACCTCGCCGGGCTCCCGGAGCCGGCGGCCCGGGAAGCGCTCCGCTCGGCCGGGCTGCGCCTGGGGAGCGTGGAGTACGATCCGGACTCGTCGGCGCCGCTGGGCGGGGTCGCGTCGCAGAGCGCGGCTCCCGGCGACAGCGTAAAGGCGGGGACCGCGGTGAGGATCACCATCTCGGGGAGCCCGCCGCCGGGCGCTGTCCGGCCGGACAGCGCGCCGGCCACGCCGCCCGCTCCCACTCAGTGAGTTCACGGATCGCATCCCCGGCCGCCGTGGCCGGGGACGCTCAGGCATAGCGGAGCAACGATGCGTCGAGTGGATCGGCAGTGGTGGATCGTCGGGGGCGTGGTCCTGGTCCTCGCGGGGCTGGTGGCCGCGGGGTGGACGGTGCGCGACCGCTTCCTCCCGGTGGAGGTGGGGACGCGGGCGCCGGACTTCACCGTGCGCGACATGCAGGGGCGTCCGGTCTCGCTCGGGGAGCTACGGGGACAGGTGGTGCTCCTCAACATCTGGGCGACCTGGTGCGGGCCGTGCCGCGAGGAGATGCCCTCGCTGCAGCGCCTCCACCAGCGCCTCGGCCCCCGGGGGCTGCGGATCGTGGCGGTCAGCGTGGACGCTTCGCCGGGGCAGGTGAGCCCCGGCGGGCACGAGGGAGGGGACGTGGCCGCCTTCCTCCGCCAGTACGGGCTCACCTTCACGGTGTGGCTGAACCCGGGGGGGGAGGTGCAGGAGCTCTACCGTACCACCGGGGTGCCGGAGTCGTTCGTGATCGACCGGGACGGCACCATCGTCAAGAAGGTCCTCGGCGGCACGGAGTGGGACTCCGACGCCAACGTAGAGCTGATCGAGCGTCTCCTGAAAGGGTGAGCGTGCGGTTCTCCCTGGGGTCGCTGACGCAGAACTGGATGCTCAAGCTGGCCGCGCTCGCCCTGGCCGTCCTGCTCTGGGTGGTGGTGAGCGCCGAGGAGGTCACCACGCAGTGGATCACCGTCCCCATCCGGCTCGCGGCGCGTGACTCCGCCTACACCGTGGTGGCCGGTCCGTCGCCGCGTGAGGTGGAGGTCCGCTTCTCGGGCCCCGGGCGCGAGCTGTGGGAGCTGGCGCTGACGCGCCCGGTGCTGCTCCTGTCCATCGGGGAGGTGGAGCGGGAAAGCCAGAGCTACGCCCTCGGTCCGGGGATGGTGCGCGTTCCCGCAGGTGTCAGCGCGGTGACGGTGCTCGACGTCCGTCCCGCTTCGGCGTGGGTGCGCTTCCGGCGTACGGAGGGGGGGCGATGAGCGGTTCGAGCCGGCTGGTGCTGGGGATCGAGAGCTCGTGCGACGAAACCTCGGCCGCCGTCCTCTCGGGCGAGACGGAGCTGCTCTCGCACGTGATCTACTCCCAGGACGTGCACCGGCTGTACGGCGGGGTGGTCCCGGAGCTGGCCTCGCGCGTCCACCTGCGCACCGTGGACGACGTGGTGGAGGGGGCGCTGCGCGAGGCGGGGGTGACGCTCGACCAGGTGGACGTGGTGGGGGTGACCGCCGGGCCGGGGTTGATCGGAGCGCTCCTGGTGGGCGTCGCCTGGGCCAAGGCGGCGGCGTGGGCGGTGGGGAAGCCGGTGGTGGGGGTCCACCACATGGAGGCGCACCTGTTCGCCACCCAGCTCGAGCACCCGGACGCGCACCCCCCGTTCATCTCGCTCCTCGTTTCCGGCGGGCACACGCTGCTCCTTTGGGTGCCGCGCTGGGGGGAGTACCACCTGCTCGGCGAGACGCGAGACGACGCGGCGGGGGAAGCGTTCGATAAGGCCGCCAAGATCCTCGGGCTTCCCTACCCGGGCGGCCCTTCCATCCAGAAGGCGGCAGAGGGGGGCGACCCCGCGCGGCACCGCTTCACGCGCCCCCTCCTCAACCGCGCCCAGCAGCCCGGCGACTCCGACTTCTACGACACCTCGTTCAGCGGACTCAAGAACGCGCTCCGGCTCAGGGTGCGCGAGCTGGAGGCCCGGGGCGAGCTGGCCGCCGAGGTGCCGCACGTGGCGGCGTCCTTCCAGGCGGCGGTGGTGGACGTGCTGGCCCGCAAGACGATGCGCGCCGTGGAGCAGACCGGTTGCCGACGGGTGGTGCTGGGGGGCGGGGTGGCGAACAGCCGCGCCCTGCGCGAGGAGCTGCGCCGCAAGCTGGGGAAGGGGGG
>JAFAYN010000021.1 GCA_019240375.1 Gemmatimonadota bacterium | reverse complement strand
GAAGACGTGGCGATGACGCCCTCGTTCTGGGCGGGAAAGCGCGTCCTGGTCACCGGCCACACGGGGTTCAAGGGGAGCTGGCTCGCCCTCTGGCTGCAGGCGCTCGGGGCGGAGGTGACGGGGTACTCGCTGGCGCCGCCCAGCACTCCCAGCCTCTTCCAGCTGGCCGACGTGGCCGGCGGGATGAAGTCGGTGGAGGGGGACGTGCGCGACCTGGAGCGCCTGGCGGCGACGGTGCGGAGCGAGGAGCCCGAGGTGGTCGTCCACATGGCCGCGCAGTCGCTGGTGCGGCAGTCGTACTCGGACCCGGTGGAGACGTATGCGACCAACGTGATGGGGACGGTGCACCTCCTGGAGGCGGTGCGTCGGACCCCGTCCGTGCGCGCGGCACTGGTGGTGACCAGCGACAAGTGCTACGAGAACCGCGAGTGGGTGTGGGGATACCGTGAGAACGAGCCGATGGGCGGCTTCGACCCGTACTCCAACAGCAAGGGGTGTGCGGAGCTGGTGACCTCGGCCTACCGGAGCTCCTTTTTCCGCCCGGGGGGCTCCACGGCGGCGACGGCGGTGGCGAGCGCTCGCGCCGGCAACGTCATCGGCGGGGGGGACTGGGCCGCGGACCGGCTGATCCCCGACATGCTGCGCGCTTTCCTGGCGGGAGAGCCGGTCCGGATCCGCAACCCGCACGCGATCCGTCCCTGGCAGCACGTCCTGGAGCCCCTGGCCGGGTACCTGCGGCTGGCGGAGCGGCTCTGTGAGGGCGGGGGCGACTACGCCGAGGGGTGGAACTTCGGCGCCGACGACCGGGAGAGCCGCCCCGTGTCCTGGATCGTGGAGCGCCTCACCGCCCTCTGGGGCGAGGGCGCCCGCTGGGAGCTGGACGCGGGGGAGCACCCCCACGAGGCGCACTACCTCAAGCTGGACTGCTCCAAGGCCAGGGAGCGGCTCGGGTGGACGCCGCGGCTCCCCCTGGAGGCGGCGCTGGAGTGGATCGTGGAGTGGTATCGCGCGTACCGGAGCGGGGACGACGTGCGCGGGATCACCGAGGCCCAGATCTCACGCTACCAGGACGAGCTGTCGCGGTGAATCCGGGTGGGACGGACGGAGCCATGAAGCGAGTGTTGTTGACGGGCGCCACCGGCCTGGTCGGGCAGTTCTGCGTGCCCGCCCTGCTGGAGCGCGGATACGAGGTGCACGCCCTGACCTCCAAGAGCCCTCCGCCGCGCCGGGAGGACCCTTCCGGGATCCACTGGCACCGGGCGGACCTGCTCGCGGAGCCGCCGACGGAGCTGCTCGCCACCCTCCGCCCGACGCACCTCCTCCACGGCGCCTGGTACATGGAGCCCGAGCGCCTGTACACCTCGCTGGAGAACTTCCGGTGGGTGCGGGCGAGCCTGGGGCTGCTGGAGGCCTTCGCCGCGGCGGGGGGGACGCGCGCCGTGATGCTGGGGAGCTGCGCGGAGTACGACTGGAGCGACGGCCTGTGCGTGGAAGGGCGGACGCCCACCGTCCCCACTTCGACGTACGGCGTGTGCAAGCTGGCGCTGGGGCAGCTCGCGCTCGCCTTCGCCCGGCAGGCGGGGCTGAGCTGCGCCTGGGCCCGGGTCTTCTTCCTGTACGGCCCCCACGAGAACCCCAACCGCCTGGTGGCGTCGGTGGTGCGCGCGCTGCTGCGCGGCGAGCCGGCCTACTGCTCCACGGGTGAGCAGCGGCGCGACCTCCTGCACGCGCGGGACGTCGCGGACGCCTGCGCCGCCATCCTGGACGGTCCCGTGGAGGGCGTGGTCAACGTCGCTTCCGGCGAGGCGGTGGCGGTGCGGGACGTGATTTTCCGGATCGCGGACCTGCTGGGGCGCCGAGACCTGCTGCGGCTGGGCGCCCGGTCCGCGGCGCACGAGCCCCCGCTGGTGGTGGCTGACGTGGACCGCCTGACGAACGAGGTCGGCTGGCGTCCCCGGTTCGACCTGGACACGGGGCTGCGGGACACCATCCGCTCCTGGCGGGAGATCCTCGGCGAGGCGCCGGAGCCGGGCGCCGGGGCGAGCGATCGAACGGCCTTTCCCACCGCATGACCCTCCCGCGGAATCCTCCTCCGGCGCAGGGTGTCGTGGAGCCCACGGCGGGCCTGGGGCCGGAATTCACCAACGAGATCCGGAGCGCCGCGGCCCTGGCCGAGCCGAGGGGAAAGCGGCGCGCGGCCGTTTCCCTCTTTTCCGTCTTCCGCTTCACCGCGGCGGTCACGGGGCTCACCATCTTCCTCGGGCTGCTGACCAACAAGGTCGTCGTCCTGTTCACGGGCGCCCAGGGCGTCGCGGTCCTCGCGCTCTATCGCAGCCTCACCGCCACCGCCACGGCCATGCTGTCGCTGAGCATGACGCCGGTGATCGTGCAGCGCGTCTCGCTGACGAAGACCCTCGACGAGGCCCGGCGGGTGCTGCGGCCCGCGTGGCTGCTCTTCGTGCTGCAGGTGGTGGTGCTGGGAGGGGTGGCGCTGTTCGGCGCCGGGCCGCTTGCGCGGCTGATGTTCAAGGCGGAGGCCGCCCGGTACGTCACCGAGGTCCGCGTGGTGGTGATCCTGGTGAGCGGCGTCCTCGGGCTCCAGCTCGCCACCGCGCTGCTCAACGGTCGTGTCCGCTTCCGGGAAGCGATGGCCGTGAACCTCCTCAGCTCCGTCCTGACCCTGCTGGCGGTGTATCCGCTGGTGATGCTCGGCGACGTCGGGCTCGCGATGGTGATCGGCCTCACCTGCCTGATCGCGGCGGCGGTCGGCGGCTGGTACGTGTGGCGGGAATACGGGCTCTCCGCTTCGGACCTGCGCTTCTCCTGGCAGGACTGGCGTACGCTCCGGGGGATGCCCACCTCGCTGTCGCTGAACGTCCGGGTGGTGATCGTCACCGCGACGACGTTCGCCCTGCAGTTCACCATCAGCCGTACCTACGGGATCGCGGCGCTGGGTCTCTACAGCGCCGTCGCGCTGATCGAGGGGGGGCTGATGCAGGTCCTGTCGTCGGCGATGATCCCTTACAAGCTCCCGTCGCTGGCGGCCATGGAAACACAGGCGGAGAAGGACTCGCTGGTGAACCGGATGCTGAGCCTGCTCCTGTGCATCAGCGCCCCCGCGGTGCTCGTCCTCACGCTCACGGGGTGGGTGCTGATCCCGCTCCTGTTCCGCGGCGACTTCGCCCCGGCCATCCGCTTCATCCCGATCATCGGCGTAGCGATCCTGGCGCAGTGCGTCGTCTGGTGCTACGCGGTCTTCCTGCAGCACAAGGGCGACTTCCGGGCCTACCTCGCGCTCGACGGCGCCTGGGCCGGGCTGCTGCTGGGGGGGCTCCTCCTGTGCTCGCTCCGGGGGTGGTCGCTGGACTCCCTGCTCTGGACGTACACCTGCAGCTACTGCATCTCGGCCACGCTGTACATGCTGTACTCGACGCGGGTGTACGGCCGCGGCCTGCTGGACTGGAGGCTCGGGGCGCTGGCGCTCTTCGCCGCGGCCGCCGCCGGGGTGTTCTTCGTGCAGGGGAGCCTGGCCGTGCTCCAGGCGGCGCTCGTGGTCGTAACTGTTTGTTCCCTGTATATTTATGGTAAAGTCCTCCGTCGGCCGGCGCCGGGGGGCTGATCCGCTGGCGTGTTCCGCCGGGCGGCTTCATAATTATGGCGGTCGTACCCGGCGGTTCATCCGTGATTCGAGGAAGGCGTGAAAGTCACCGTATCGGTCGTGCTGGCGTCGTACAACCAGGCCTCCTACCTCCGTGAGGCGGTCGAGAGCGTGCTCGCGCAGACGCTCGCGGACTGGGAGCTGGTGGTGGTGGACAACGGTTCCACCGACGGGTCGCACGAGATCCTCCGGGAGTACGCCGACGACCCGCGCATCCGGCTGGTGCTGCACGATCGGAACGAGGCGATCACCCGGCGGCTGAACGAAGCGATCTCGCTCACGCGCGGCGAGTTCGTCTCCCTTCTCTACAGCGACGACTTCTACCTCCCCGAAAAGCTCGAGCGGCAGGTCGCGTGCTTCGCCACGCTCCCGGAGAAGGTCGGCGTGGTGCACGGGCCGGGGTACCGCCTGAACCAGCTGACCGGCGCGCGGTGGTTCGTGGATGCCGTGCGGACCGGGGAGGACACGCTCCGGGACTGTGTCCTGGGCCTCCGGCAGGGGTTCATCAACCCCATCGCGCCCCTTTTCCGGCGGAAGTGCTGGGAGAGGTACCCCTTCAACGAGCAGGTCTTCGTGGAGGGGGAGCACGTCTACTGGCGGTACGCCCTGAGCTTCGACTTCTTTTACCTGGACGAGCCGCTGGTGGTGATGCGGGACCACGAGTCGAACATCGGGAAGGCGACCCGGGCGAACCTGGAGCGCCTGATGGGGCTGATGGACAGGCTGGGCGCCGATCCCGAGTTCCCGGCGAGCCACCAGCCGCACCTGCGCTTCGCCAGGGCGGACCTGCTCTGCCGCCAGGGGTGGGAGACCGTCCGGCTGACCGACGACACGTCGCTCGCCCGCAGCTACTTCCGACGCTCCCTCCAGGTCCGCTGGAGACAGGCGCTCCAGCCGCGGATGATCGCCGGGGTGGGACTGTCGCTGCTGCCGAGATCGGTGCGCGGCCGGCTGAACCGGAGCGCGAACCGGGTCATCAGCCACCCGGGGAACCAGATCGTGCTGGACGAGGCCCCCGGTCGGACCGCGGCGGCCGGGGGATAGCGGGGGAGGGAAGGACGCCGGTCTGGATCCGGAAAATTTCCGTTGTGTCATTCGAATCGCCTCAGCGAGGACG
>JAFAYN010000582.1 GCA_019240375.1 Gemmatimonadota bacterium | reverse complement strand
CCATCCGGTAGAGGACCACCACGGCGTCTCCGCCGGAGGTGTCCATCAGGTCGTCCACGCCGCCGTCGAACACGGCCGAGGAGTCGTGGAAGGCCCAGCGGAACCCGTCGACGGGGGGGAGCCCCAGCGTCAGGCGGTGCAGCGTCGGGGTGGCCCGCCTCCCCTTCCACGACGAGCGCCGCGTCAGCGGGACGGAGTCGGGGCGCAGCGACTCCAGCCGCAGCCCCAGCGAGTCCAGCGTCGGGTCGCCGGGGGTGGCGGCGTACAGCAGCGACCCGCCTTCCCTCACCCAGCTCGCGAGCCGGTGCAGCTCGGCCGGGGTGGGGGGGACGGTGGGGGCGAGGAGGGCCAGCGGCCCGGCGATGGAGTCGGCGTCCGCGTACGGCGTCAGCCGGCGGTCGGTGCGGATCCCCAGCTCGGCCAGCGCCAGGTACAGCGCCCGCGTCCCCTGCGGGGTGTTGAGGAAGGTGGATGCGCGGGGGTCGTCCTGGCGCGTTGCCCCCTGGGAGGAGGAAAGGACGGCGAGGAGAGCGACGATGGCGATCAGCGCCACCATCAGCCCCACGTCGCGCCGGCTACCCATGCGCCCCACCCTGGTCTACGATGCGCCGCAGCGCCTCATACCCGGCGCCGTCCAAGGAGCGCCCCCCGAAGGCGACCGGCTCGAAGCGGCGCAGGAAGGCGTCCAGGGTGCGCGACACCTCGGCGTTCCCGCGTGCTTCGCGGCGGTAGTCGCCCGGGGTCTTGGAAGCTTCGTAGCGCAGCGCGCCGCGGTCGTGCAGGCGCAGCAGGAGCGCCTGGTACAGGGCGAGCGCGGCGTCGCGCAGGCGCCCCTCGGCGGCGGCGCGGCGCGCCTCCGCCTCCCACCCGGCCGCGTCCAGGGGGCGGTGTCCGGGGCGCGGCACTCCCCTCGGCCCGCCTGCGCTCTTCCGCTCGCGGCCGCGCCACGCCTGGTACCCGGTGGTGGCGAAGTGGGCCAGGATGGCGAGCGCGGACAGCGTCAGCCAGGCGAGGATGAGCCAGTACACCACGGGGGCGGACCGCTCCATCAGCTGGAATCGATGGACCAGTTCCCAGAAGGCGTCGTGGAGCCGGCCATACCAGTCGGTGAGCCAGCGCATCAGGGGCGAGGCGCGGCGCTCCGCGAACTCGGGGCGGGCGTACACCCGGCCGAGCGCACGCCCGACCTGCTCCGGGGTGGGCCCGACCGGCTCCGTCCTGGGGAGGGGCGACTGCATCAGGCCAGGGCGGAAAGCTCCTCGGTCGCGATCTCCAGGTCCAGCGCCTCGGTCCGTACCCGGCGGTCGTAGTACAGGAGCGTGACCACGGCGGTGAAGAAGGGGGTGGTGAGCGCCGAGATCAGGGTGCTCAGGACGTTGGTCATCGACGTGACCCAGAGGGTGGTCCGCACCACGTCGCCGGGGTTCCCGCCGCGGAGGATGGTGAACATGGTGATCCCCCCTGCCAGCATCCCGGTCAGCACCCCGGGGAGCGAGACGATGATCGTCGCCACGATCACCACCAGGGCGATGTGCCCCCAGGCGCCCCTGGCCAGGTCGCGCGAGCGGGAAAGCGCCTCCAGGGGGCCCTTCCCCTCGATCACCACCACCTGCATGACGGCGAACATCATCAGCAGGACCAGGATCCCGGGGACGATCAGGAAGACCAGCCCCAGCACGAAGAGGAGCCCCGTGATTAGGGTGGCCGCGATCAGGGGAAGGAAGCGCCGGAGGGCTCGCCGGTACGCTTCGCCGCGCGAGACCTCGCCGCCCTGGAGCGCCTGCGACACCTCCCAGACCAGCGCCCCGGTGCCGAAGAAGTTGAAGAGCATGGAAACGGGGAGCATCGCCATCGTGAAGAGGTTGGCGACCGTCTCCGCCTCTTCCGCGCTCAAAGCCCCGGCCAGCACCCCGAACCCCGCCCAGAGGAGCGCCACCGGGAGCATCGGGATCAGCATGGTGGTGAACAGGGTGGCGAAGTGGCGGCGGTAGATGGAGAACGCGCCGTCGAGGATTTCCGCGAAGGAGAGCGGGCGAAGCTGGCTCAGCGACATGGGACTGCTCCGGGAGGGGAGACGAGGACCGCGGCGGGAGCCCTACAGTAGCGCGGAGGGCCGCCGGATGTCAAACGTTTCGCCCTGGTCGAAACGGCGGGAAAGGCCCGCCCCGGGCGCTTACCGGGAGGTGATGACGACGGGCTCGGACTCGCCGGTGCGGAGCGGGGCGTGGCTGGGGCCGGCCCAGCGCAGCACCAGCCGGTGCCCGCCGGCGGGAAGGGCGGGGACCGTCCAGCGGTAGCGCCCGTTCCCCAGCGGCTGCACGTCCCGCGGACCGGCCATCAGCTCCGTCTCGTCGACGCCGGCGTGCAGGTGGTACCGGCCCGCAAGCGTCCACCCGGCGGGAGTCTGCCGCAGCTCGCCGCCGGAGCGGAAGACCACCGGGAAGGCGCCCGAGACCGTGGCCCCGTCCGTGGGCGAGACGATGACCAGCGTGGGCGGCGCGGCCACCCCGCCGGAAGCGCCGGTGTCGGAGCCCCCCCGCACCAGGAAGAAGAGGGCGAGGAGGATGGCTACGGCGGCTACCACGCCGAACGCCCGGTCGCGCGTGGAGCGCCCGGACGCCGCGGGGGCGTCGTCCGCCGGGAGGTCGGCGCGGTCGGGAGGTGCTGCGTTCATCCGGTTCTGCCTGTGCGGGGTGCGTGAGCGCACCAAGATACCACTCCGTCCGCGCGCGCGGAACTTGCCGGGAGGGGAGGCGACGCATCGCTCCCCGCTCCCGGACCCGAACGCAATGCTCCCGCGACACCCGGCGGCCCTGCTCGCCGCTCCGCTCGTGCTGCTGCTCGCCGCCGCCCCGCGCGCCGCCGCGCAGGGGACACCCTCCGACACCACCCGCCAGGTGCGGCTGGACACGCTGACCGTGCGCGTGCTCCGCTCCCCCGTTCCCCTGCTGCGGGCGCCGTACGCGGTGTCGCGCGTAGAAGCGTCGGAGATCCGCCGGGCCCGCCCCGGGCTGGCGCTGGACGAGGCGCTGGGGGGGGTGCCCGGGGTGCAGGTGGACAACCGCTACAACTACGCGCTGGGGGAGCGGATCTCCATCCGCGGCGCCGGGGCGCGGGCGCAGTTCGGGGTGCGGGGGATCCGGG
>JAFAYN010000541.1 GCA_019240375.1 Gemmatimonadota bacterium | reverse complement strand
CGGCACCCCACCCCGACCCTCTCCCACAAGAGGGCCGGGGTTTTCTTTTTCCAGGAGCAGAACGCGGATGAGCACCCTCATCGACAACGACAAGAAGCTCGGCCTCGGCACCCGCGCCGTCCATGCCGCCCAGGAGAGCGCCGACAGCGCCACCAACGCGCGGGCGGTGCCGATCTACGCCACCACCTCGTACGTGTTCGACAGCCCCGACCACGCGGCCTCGCTCTTCGGGCTGCGCGAATTCGGGAACATCTACACGCGTATCATGAATCCCACCAACGACGCCTTCGAGCGGCGCATCGCCGACCTGGAGGGCGGCGTGGCGGCGGTGGCGACGGCGAGCGGGCAGGCCGCGCAGACGCTGGCGCTCCTCAACCTGGCGCAGGCGGGCGACTCCATCGTGGCCTCGTCGGCGCTGTACGGCGGGACCTTCACCCTGCTCCGGTACACGCTGGGGCGGCTGGGGATCACCACCCGCTTCGTGGATGGGAACGACCCGCGGGCCTTCGCCGAGACCATCGACGAGACCACGAAGGCCGTGTACGTGGAGACCATCGGCAACCCCAAGCTGGACGTCCCCGACCTCCGCGCCATCGCCGACGTGGCGCACGCCGCCGGGGTGCCGCTGGTGGTGGACAGCACCTTCGCGACTCCCTTCCTGTCGCGCCCCATCGAGCACGGCGCGGACATCGTGCTGCACTCGGCCACCAAGTGGATCGGCGGGCACGGCACCTCCATCGGTGGGGTGGTGGTGGACGGCGGCACCTTCGACTGGGCCGCCTCGCCCCGCTTCAAGTCCTTCTACGTGGACCCGGAGCCGGCGTACCACGGGCTCTCCTTCGCCCCGACCTTCGGGAACGTCGCCTTCGCCATCCGCCTGCGGGTGCTCCTCCTGCGCGACGTGGGCGCGGCGCTCTCCCCCTTCAACTCCTTCCTCTTCCTGCAGGGGCTGGAAACGCTGCACCTCCGCATCCGGCGCCACAGCGACAACGCGCTCGCCGTCGCCCGCTTCCTGGAAGGGCACCCGGCGGTGAGCTGGGTCCGCTACCCCGGGCTGGAGTCGCACCCCACGCACGAGACGGCGAAGCGCTACCTGGAGGGCGGCTTCGGCGGGGTGCTCACCTTCGGGGTGCTGGGCGGCGAGGAGGCGGCCAAGAAGGTGATCTCGGGATCGAAGCTCTTTTCGCTGGTCGCCAACGTGGGCGACGCCAAGAGCCTGGTCATCCACCCCTGGAGCACCACGCACGAGCAGCTGGAGCCCGCCGAGCGCGAGGCGGCCGGCGTCACCGCCGACCTGATCCGCCTGTCGGTGGGGATCGAGGACCCGGAGGACCTGATCGACGACCTGGACCGGGCGCTCCGGTCGGCGGTGGGGCTGTGAGCGCACGCGAGCCGCGCCTGCACCGCGTCGCCGGCTTCGCGCTGGACTCGGGCCGCGTGCTGGACGAGGTGGTGCAGGCCTATCACCTGGACGGCGAGCTGAACCGGGAGCGCGACAACCTGGTGGTGGTCTTCCACGCGCTCACCGGTTCGGCCGACGCGGCGGAGGGGTGGTGGCGCGAGGTGGTCGGCCCCGGACTGACGCTGGACACCGGCCGCTACGCCGTCCTCTGCGCCAACCTGCTGGGCTCCTGCTACGGCACCGTCGGCCCCTGGCAGCGGACCGGGGAGCCGCCCCCGCCCATCACCCCGCGCGACCAGGCGCGGCTGATCGGCCTGCTGGTGGAGGAGCTGGGCGTGCGCTCCGTCGCCCTGGCGACCGGGGGCTCGCTGGGAGGGATGGTAGCGCTGGAGTGGGCGGCGCTCTTCCCGGAGCGGACGCGGGCGGTGGTGGTGCTGGCGGCGCCAGCCGCGCACACGGCGCAGGCCATCGGGTGGAACCACGTGCAGCGCCGCGCCATCGAGATCGCGGGGGTGGAGGGGCTGGCGCTGGCGCGCATGGCGGCGATGCTGACCTACCGCACCGCCGACGAGTTCGAGGCGCGCTTCGGGCGCGAGGAGGACGGGGAGGGGCGCTTCCAGGTGCAGCGCTACCTCGAACACCACGGGGAACGCCTGCTCGCCCGCTTCGACGTCCCCAGCTACCTGGCGCTGACCGGGGCGATGGACGCGCACGACGTGGGACGGGGGCGGGGCGGCGTCCGCGCGGCGCTGGCGCCCTTCCGGGGAAAGCTGGTCGGGGTCGGGATCCCCGGCGACCTGCTGTACACCGATGCCGACGTGCGGCGGTGGACGGACGAGACCGGGGCCGAGTACCGGGAGATCCGCTCCGTCCACGGCCACGACGCGTTCCTGATCGAGAGCGGACAGGTGAGCACGATCCTGTCCGGAGTGCTGAACGAGGTTTCGCCCGCGCGGGCGGGTGAGGAGAAGGGAACGGGATGAGCGCCACGCTGCATGCACCGGAAGCACCGGCCGGCGGGAGCCGGACCCGGAGGGAGGTCCGCACCGTCCGAGTCGCCCTGGCGGGGTGCGGGACGGTGGGCGGGGAGCTGGTCCGCCTCCTCGACCGCAGCGCCGCCGCCATCCGGGCGCGCCACGGGCTCCGCTTCGAGCTGGCGAGCGTGCTGGTGCGCGACCCCGCCAGGGAGCGCCCGGCGAAATTGCCGCCCGGCCTGGTCACCACCGACGTGGCGGAGTTCCTGGCCGCGGACGTCGACCTGGTGGTGGAGGCGATCGGCGGGCTCGACCCGGCGACCCGCATCGCCCGGGAGGCGCTCGCCTCGGGGCGGCGCCTGGTGACCGCCAACAAGGCGCTGGTCGCCGCGCACGGGCCCGAGCTGGCCGCGCTCGCCCGCCGCTCGGGGACGCGGCTGGACTTCGAGAGCGCCGTGGGCGGGGGGATCCCGGTGATCCGCTCACTGCGCGATTCACTGGGGCTGACGGGGATCTCGGCGGTGCGCGGGATCCTCAACGGGACCAGCAACTACGTCCTCACCCGCCTGGGCGAGGGGTGGCGCTACGCCGACGCCCTGGCCGACGCGCAGGCTCGCGGCTTCGCCGAGGCCGACCCGGAGCGCGACGTGTCCGGGCAGGACGCCGCCGACAAGCTGCGCATCCTGGCCTGGCTCGCCTTCGGGACGGAGCCCTCCACTCTCCCGGTGCGCCGGCGGGGGATCGTCCCGCACCCGGACCGGCTCGCCCGCGCCGCCTCAGTGGCGGGCGGCGTGCTCCGCCTGGTGGGCGAGGCCGCGCTGACCGACGAGGGGGTGGTCGCCTCGGTGGAGCCCGTCGTCGTAGCCGCCGGCTCCGACCTGGGACGCACCCGCGACGAGGAGAACGCCGTGGTGGTGGCGAGCCGCTGGAACGGCTCGGTCCGCCTGTCGGGGCCGGGGGCGGGCGGCTCCCCCACCGCCTCCGCGCTCCTGGGCGACATGCTGCGCGGGGCGCAGCGACTCCCCCGCCCCGCCTCCACCCCGGCCGCTCCGACGGACCGCCGCGCGCACCGCTGGGTGATCGGCGTGTCCGGCCGCTGCACCGACGAGGGGTTCCTGGCCCGGACGCTGGCCCGCGCCGGGATGGTCGCCGCGACGCTGGGGCGCGCGGACGGCGACCTGTTCGTCGGCACCGGGGCGCACCCGTGGCCGCGGGTGGACCTGGCGCTGCGGGCGCTGGAGGCTAGCGGGTGCTCGCCGGTGGCCGCGCGCTGGGAGAGCGCGCCGGCCGACGGTTGACCGGCGCGCGGGGGGCGGGGTATCGTTCCGGGACCCGTTCCCCGTACCCGACAAGCGAAATGGCCACCACCGAGCTCGAGCTGCTGATCGAAACGCGCCGCGACCTGCACCGCCACCCGGAGCTGGGCTTCCAGGAGCACCGCACCGCCGGGATCGTGGCGGAGCGCCTGCGCACCGCCGGGTACGAGGTGCGGACCGGGATCGCCGAGACCGGGGTGGTGGGGACGCTGCGCGGCGGCGCGGGCGACGGCCCGACGCTCCTCCTCCGCGCCGACATGGACGCCCTCCCCATCGAGGAGGAGTGCACGCACGACTTCGTCTCTGGGAACGCCGGGGTGATGCACGCCTGCGGGCACGATGCCCACGTCT
>JAFAYN010000480.1 GCA_019240375.1 Gemmatimonadota bacterium | reverse complement strand
AGACGTGGGCGCGGCGGATCCGTTAGGCACCGGCGCCGGGGCCGCGGCGGTCCCCGCCCGCAGTGCCCGCTCCCGGGCCGAGCGCACGCGGCGCAGCAGGCTGCCGGCGATCGTCTTGATCGGCGCGAGCGAGTTGTTGATCTCGTGGCTCAGCACGCGGATGAGCCGCTGCCACGCGAGCCGCTCCTCGGCGCGCAGCGTCTCGCTCAGGTCGGTGACGAGGAGCAGCTCGTGCGGGCGCCCGCCCTGGCGGAAGGGGGCGCGGCGCACCTCCCACCGCCCGCTCCCGCCCGGGAAGGCGTGGTCGAGGGTGCGGATGGCCTCGCCGCCCATGCACACGCCCAGCCCCACTTCGGCGGCGGTGCGCCCCAGGAGGCGCTCGGCGGGGGTGTCCACCAGCCGCTCGCCGGCGCGGTTCACCAGCCGCAGCCGCTCCTCCTCGTCGAAGGTGAAGACGGCGACGTCGATCTCCTCCATCACCCGGCGCAGGAGGACGGTGGCCTCCAGGGCGCGGATCCGCTGCTCGCGCAGGGTGTCGGCCAGGGTGTTGGCTTCCAGGAAGGCGAGCCCCAGCGCGTCGTCGGTCGCCACGGCGCGGGCGCGCATGGAAAAGTCCCCCTCGCGCAGCGCCGCGAGGAGGTTGGCGAGGGTCTGGAGCGGGCGGACGATGCGCTCCCGGAGCGCCAGCGTGAAACCCATCCACCCGATCAGCAGGAAGAGGGTCAGCGTCCACTGGAGCTTGGTGCTGAAGTCCCCCGTCCACAGGAGCGCCAGCCCCAGCAGGGCGCCGGGAAAGCCGGTGAGGAACGCCAGCCTCAGGACCTGCTTCTGGTGGCTGGGCGGGTGCTTCCGGCGGCGCCGGGGGAGGGTCACAGGCCGTAGCGCTGCAGGCGGCGGTACAGCGCGCTTCGGCTCAGGCCGAGCGCTTCGGCGGCCTGGCTGACGTTGCCGGCGTGGCGCTCCAGCGCCTTGCGGATCAGGACGCGCTCCACGTCCTCCAGCGACAGCTCGTCGAGGGGGACGGAGCCGGCGCTGCGCCGCGGGCGGAGGTTCAGGTCTTCGGGGGCGATCTGCGTCCCCTGCGCCAGGAGGACGGCGCGCTCGATGGTGTGCTCCAGCTCGCGCACGTTCCCCGGCCACCCGTAGGCCAGGAGCGCCTGCATGGCCTCGGGCTCGAACCCCGTCAGGTGCTTGCGGTACTGGTCGGCCTGGCGCCGCAGGAAGTGCATGGCCAGGAGGGGGACGTCCTCGCGCCGCTCGCGGAGCGGGGGGAGGTGGATCTCCACCGTGTTGAGGCGGAACAGGAGGTCTTCGCGGAAGCGTCCCTCGGCCACCGCCTGGGGGAGGTCGGTGTTGGTGGCGGACAGGACGCGCACGTCCACCCGCCGGGTCTTCGACGAGCCGACCCGCTGCAGCTCGCCGGTCTGCAGGACGCGCAGGAGCTTGGCCTGCTGGTCGTGCGGCATGGTCCCGATCTCGTCCAGGAAGAGCGTCCCGCCGTCGGCCAGCTCGAAGGCGCCCACCCGGTCGGTGCGGGCGTCGGTGAAGGCGCCCTTGACGTGCCCGAACAGCTCGGACTCGAACACCCCCTCGGCGATGGCCCCGGCGTTGACCGTCACCAGGGGGCGCGGGGCGCGGGCCGAGGAGGCGTGCAGCCAGCGGGCGACCACGTCCTTGCCGGTGCCGTGCTCGCCGGTGATCAGGACGTGCGCGTCGGAGGGCCCGATCCGCTCCATCAGCCGCAGCACGGGCTGCATGGCGCGCGACTCGGCGATCATGGAGGGGAGCCCGTCGCTGCGCAGGCGGCGGTTCTCCTGCTCCAGCCGCTGGCTGCGCCGCAGGGCGCGCCCCAGCTCCAGCTGCGAGCGGAGGGTGGCGACCAGGCGGGCGTTGTCCCAGGGCTTTTCCACGTAGTCGCGGGCGCCGCGCCGCATGGCTTCCACGGCGCCCTCCACGCTCCCCCACGCGGTCATCACCACCAGCGGGAGGGTGGAGTCGACGGCGTGGATCTCGCCGATCAGGTCCAGCCCCTCGCGGCCGGAGGTGGTGTCGCGGGCGTAGTTCAGGTCCATCAGCACCACGTCCAGCTCCCGGTCGCGCACCGCGCCCAGGATGGCGGCGGGGGAGGTGGCGGTCTCGATCCGGAAGCCCTCGCCCTTGAGGAGGAGGCGGAGGGCTTCCAGGACGTCGATCTGGTCGTCGGCGATGAGGATGCGGGGAGGATCCGCGGTCAGGGTGTGCATATCCGTTCAGATTGTCACGACGCCGCCCGCGGCGCAACCACAGGGTGCGCGCGGGCGGCGCGGCGGGCCGGTGGGATTCTCGGGAAGGGTCAGTCCTGGCGGAGCGCGACCATCGGGTCCACGCGCACCGCGCGGCGGGCGGGGATCCAGCTCGCCGCCAGCGCCGCCCCGGCCAGGAGGAGGGTGGTGACCCCGAAGGCGACCGGGTCGGTGGGGCTGACGCCGTACAGCGCGCTCGCCAGCAGGCGGGTGACGGCGAGCGCGCCCAGGAGCCCGATCCCCACCCCGACCCCGGCGAGCCGGGCGGCCTGCCCCACCACCATGCGCAGGATCCGCTCGGGACGGGCGCCCAGCGCCATGCGCACCCCGATCTCGTGCGTGCGCTGCGACACGGAGTAGGCGATCACCCCGTACACCCCGGTCACGGCAAGGAGGAGGGCGATGGCGGCGAAGGAGGTGAACAGCCCGCCGAAGAGGCGCTGCTGCCAGAGCGAGCGGTGCAGCACCTCGTCCATGGCGACGACCTCGTCCGCCACCACCGTGGGGTCGACGGCGCGGATGGCGCGGCGCACCTCCGCCGTGGCGGCCGCCGGGTCGCCCCCGGTGCGCACCAGGAGCGTCATCGAGGCGGGCGAGCGCTCGGTGTACGGGGCGTAGACCTGCGAACTGGGCTTCTCGTTGAGCCTCGACATGCGCACGTCCTCCGCCACCCCCACCACCGTCAGCCAGGGGTCGCCGATGCGGATCCGCCGCCCCAGCGGGTCGCGACCGGGCCAGAAGCGCTCGGCCATCGTCCGGTTGACCACCACCACCGGGGCCGCGTGCTCCACCTCGTCGGCGGTGAGCGAGCGCCCGCGCAGCATGCGGATCCCCATCACCCGGAAGTAGTCGGGCGAGATCCCCCGGTACTCGGCGTCGGGGCGCTCCCCCGGCGCGGCGGGGCTCCCCTCCACCTCGAACCCGGAGGTGGCGCTGATCCCGCTCAGCGGGAGGTAGCTCACCGTCGCGGCGCCCCGGACCCGCGGGAGCGCCGCCACCCGCTCCACCGTCTGCCGGAACAGGGCGTCGCGCGGGGCGTCCTGCCGGTACCGGTCGCCGCTGGCGATCACCCGCAGCGTCAGCACGCTGGAGGTGTCGAAGCCGGGGTCCGCCCCCTGGAGGCGTAGGAAGCTGCGGATCATCAGCGTCGCCCCCACCAGGAGCACCATCGCCAGCGCCAGCTCGCCCACCACCAGCGACCCGCGCAGCCGCCCCTGCCGGACCCCGGACGTGGACCCGCGCCCACCGTCCTTGAGCGTCCCCTGCACGTCGGCGCGGGTGGCGCGGAGGGCGGGGGCGAGACCGAAGAGGATCCCCGTTCCCAGCGACACCACCAGGGTGAAGAGGAGGACGTTGCGGTCGATCCCGAAAGTCATCCAGAGCGGAGGCTGGAAGGGGAAGGAGGCCAGGATCAGGTCCAGCACCCAGTAGGCGACCAGGATCCCCAGCGCCCCGCCCATCAGCGCCACCAGGCTGCTCTCGGTGAGGAGCTGGCGGACGACGCGCCCCCGTCCGGCGCCCAGGGCGGTGCGCACGGCCATCTCCTTCTGGCGGCCGGCGGCGCGGGCCAGGAACAGGTTGGCGACGTTGGCGCAGGCGATCAGGAGGACGAAGCCGACTGCGCCGAGCATCACCAGGAGCACCGCGCGGACCGGCCCCGCCCACGCCTCGCCGAAGTCCACCACCCGCGCGCTCCACCCGGTGTTGGTGTCGGGGTACTGCGCCGCCAGCCGGCGCGCCACGGCGTCCATCTCCGCCTGCGCCCGCGCGATCCCTACCCCCGGGCGGAGGCGCGCCACGGCCCGCAGGTAGCGGTCGCCGCGTCCTTCCCCGCTCCGCAGCGACATGGGGATCCAGAGCTGCTGGTTGTCGGGGAAGCCGAAGTGATCGGGCATCACCCCCACCACCGTGTGCGGGGCCCCGTTCACGGTGATGGTCCGCCCCACGATGGAGGGGTCGGAGGCGAAGCGGCGCTCCCAGATCATGTGGGTGAGGAGGACCACGTCGCCGCGTCCGGGCGTCCCGTCCTCGGGGACGAAGACGCGTCCCAGCAGCGGGCGCGCGCCCAGGAGCGTGAACAGGTCGGGGGTCACCTGCTCCGCCTCCACCTGCTCGGGCTCCCCGCCCGCGCCGGTCAGGACCACGTTCCGGTCGCCGTAGGCCGCGATCCCCTGGAACGAGGTGCTCTGCGCCCGCCAGTCGAACACGTCGGCCGGGGAGAGCGCATTGGCTCCGTCGTCGGAGCCGTTCCGGGTCCCGCGCAGTACCACCAGCCCGTCGGTGTGGAGCTGTGGGAAGGGGCGGATCAGGATGGTGTTGACCACGCTGAAGATGGTGGTGTCGATCCCGATCCCCAGCGCCATGGTGACCACGGCCACCGCCGCGAAGGCGGGAGAGCGGAGGAGGGTGCGCGCGGCATAGCGCAGGTCCTGGAGCAGGGTGTCCATGGTCCGTCCGTACGTGTATGGGCGAGGAGGAGCCTTCGAGTCGGTCGGCGGGGCGCGGCGCCGCTCAGGCGGCGGCCTTCTCCCCCACCACCCAGCCGTCCGCCAGCTCGACGATGCGGCGCCCGTAGGTGGCGTTGGTCTCGGAGTGGGTCACCTGGATGATGGTGGTCCCCTCGGCGTTGAGCTTCTGGAAGAGCTCCATGATCTCCCGTCCCTGCGAGGAGTGGAGGTTCCCGGTGGGCTCGTCGGCCAGGATCACGGTGGGGTTGGCGATCACCGCGCGGGCCACCGCCACCAGCTGCTGCTGCCCGCCGGAAAGCTGCGTGGGGTACAGATCCTTCTTCCCCACGATGTTGAAGCGGTCGAGCACGTCGGCCACCATCGCCTCGCGCTCGCGCCGCTTGACGTCGCGGTACGAGAGCGGGATGTCCAGGTTCTCCTGCACCGTCAGGTTGTCCAGGAGGTGGTACTGCTGGAAGACGAAGCCGATGTTCTGCTTGTTGAGGGCGTTGCGCTCCTTGACGCTGAGCTTGTGCACCGGCTTCTCGCCGAACCAGTACTCGCCGGTCCACGCCCCGTCGAACATCCCCAGGATGGAAAGGAGGGTGGACTTCCCCGCCCCGGAAGGGCCCATGATGGACACGAAGTCGCCCCGGGCGATGTCCAGGTTGACGTTGCGCAGGACGTAGCTGCGGCCGTGGCCGGCGGGGTAGGACTTTTCGAGGCTGCGGAGGCGGATCATGGGCGTGCGAAGGGTGAGGGGGAGCCCGCGTGCTTTCCGGCGCATCCCCTAAGGGAAGGTGCGTGCCGCGCGTGGATCATCGATAAAGCTTTACAAGTAGTACACTTGCTGCGAACCGCGCGGAGCCCTACTGTCCGCGCGTGGGATTGGCCGTCCCAAAAGCGGACACCGCACGCGCCTCCCTTCCACCCAGCACCGTCGACCGATGACCGACACCACCGCTACGCTCGTCCCCGCCCCCGCGGGATCCGCTGTCCACGAGACACACCGGGAAGGGGTGCGCCACCCCGGCGGCGAGATGCCGTACTACGTCGCCACCGGGGAGGAGGTGGAGGTGTTCTCGGCCTGCCACGCGCGCGGGCTCCCGGTGATGCTCAAGGGGCCGACCGGATGCGGGAAGACCCGCTTCGTGGAGCACATGGCCTGGCGGCTGAAGCGCCCGCTGGTCACCATCGCCTGCCACGACGACCTGTCGGCCAGCGACCTCACCGGGCGCTTCCTGATCCGCGGGGGCGAGACGGTGTGGGTGGACGGGCCGCTGACCATCGCCGCGCGGCTCGGCGCCCTGTGCTACCTGGACGAGGTGGTGGAGGCGCGGCAGGACACGGTGGTGGTCATCCACCCCCTCACGGACG
>JAFAYN010000460.1 GCA_019240375.1 Gemmatimonadota bacterium | reverse complement strand
GTCCAGCCCGATGGGGGCGTGCACCCGGAGCAGCCGCTCGCGGGGGATCCCGTCCCGGGCGAGCAGTTCCAGCGCGGCGCGGACGCGGCGCCGGCTCCCCACCATCCCCACGTACCCGGGAAGGGTGTCGCGGAGGAGGAGGTCGCGAAGCGCCTCGAAGTCGTACTTGTGCCCGCGCGTCACCAGCACCAGGTGCGTTTCCGGCCCGATCTCCACGCCGCGGAACGGGTCGGTGAAGTCGGCGCGGCGCACCTCCTCGGCTTCGGGAAAGCGCTCGCGGGTGGCGAACTCGGGGCGGTCGTCCAGCACGCGCACCCGGAAGCCGAGCATCGCCCCGACGCGGCATAGGGGACGGGCGATGTGCCCCGCCCCCACGATCACCAGCTCCGCCGGCGCGCGGTGCGCCTCCAGGTACAGCGCCACCCCGCCCACCGTACGCGGGCCGGGGCGCCCCTCGCCGCGCAGCAGCGCTGCCGCGAGCCCGGCCGCCTCGTCGTCCAGCGCGGGGGCGCCCAGCGACCCGGCGCGCCGGCCGGCCCACACCAGCATCCGCGCCCCGGGCTCCGCCGCCACCCCCTCCGCCTCGATCACCACCACCCCCACCACCGGGGGGCCGCCCCGGAGCGCGTCCAGCGCCGCCCGCGCCGCGGCGGCGGCGGTCACGCGCTCACCCGCGGGCATCGTCCTCCCGCAGGAGGCGGCGGTAGTCGTCGGGGGTGTCCACGTCCACCAGCACCTCGGCCTCGCCGGCGGGAAGCTCCTCCACCTCGGCGGCGTGCGCGCGGATCACGGTGCGGGCACCCTCCGGGAGCGGGTCGGCATGCAGCTCGGCGAAGAGGCGCCGGGCGAAGAGCACCGGGTGCCCGTGCGCCCCGCGGTGGGTGGCGCGCACCACCGGGGCGCCGCGCGCCCGGAACGCCTCCACCAGCGCCCGGACCGTCGCCGCCCCGATCCCGGGGACGTCCACCGGGAGGACCACCGCCGCGTCCGCCTCCGGCGCCAGCGCAGCCAGCCCCACCCGGAGCGAGTCCACCTGCTCGGACTCGGGGGCGGGGTTGTGGACCGGGCGGGCGCCCGCCTCCCGCGCCGCCGCCACGACCTCCTCCGCCCGCGCGTCCCCCTCCGGCCCGGCCACCACCACCACCTCGTCGCACCCGCCCTCGCGCAGGGTGCGCACGGCGCGCGCCAGGAAGGTCTCGCCGCGGAAGAGGAGGAACGGCTTGGGCTCGCCCATCCGGCGCGAGCGCCCGGCGGCGAGCACGATCCCGGCGATCATCCGCCCCGGGTCAGCGCAAAAAGAGCCGGGCGACCTCGCGGGCCCCGCTCCCCGACCCCACCAGCCGGTCGGTGGTGTTGGTGAGGATCGCCACCACCACGCCCTGGTCCGGGTACAGGAGGAGGAACGAGTTCCCGCCCGTCGCCCCACCGCTGTGCGAGTACATGCGGCGCCCCTGCGCGTCGCGCCCCACCGACCACCCGATCCCGTACCCGGTCTCCTTCCCGTCGGCGGTCCGCTGCGAGGTGAACAGGAGCCGCAGCGTTTCGGGGCGCAGGAAGCCGGGCTTCAGGTGCGCCGAGCCGAAGCGCGCCAGGTCCTCGGCGTTGGACAGGAAGCCGCCCCCCGCCCACTTGTAGCTGTTGTCCACGTACGGGGCGTTGACCAGCCGCCCGTCCGCGCCGTGCTCGTAGAAGCGGGCACGCCCCTCGATGATGCTGTCCTGATGCTCCGCCACGGTGCTGCGCATCCCCAGCGGGAGGAAGACTCGCTCCCGCATGTGCGCCAGGAACTCCTGTCCCGAGGCGCCCTCCACCACGGCGCTGAGCAGGTTCCACCCGAAGGTGGAGTAGGAGAAGCGGGTCCCCGGCGGCGCCACCAGCGAATCGTCCCGGAACACGTCCAGGCTCGCCAGCACCGTCGGGTAGTGCTTCTGCCCGGCCGACACCGGCTCGTCGTCGTCGCGGTAGTGGCGGATCCCGGCCAGGTGCCCGGCCAGGAGCCGCGGGGTGACGACATACGCTCCCTTGCGCGGAAAGGAGGGGACGTAGCGCTGCACCGGCGCGTCCAGGTCCAGCTTCCCGTCCTCGTACAGCCGCGCGATGGCGGCGGCCGTCAGCGGCTTGGAGACGCTGGCGACGCGGAAGCGGGTCAGCGCGGTGACCGGGACGCGGTTCTCCACGTCGGCGTAGCCGAACCCCTCCGACCAGATGATCTCGCCGTTCACCGCCACGGCCACCGAGACTCCGGGAATCCCCTTACGGGCGATGCTGTCACGGAGGAAGGCGCGCGCGCTGTCGATGGCCGCCGCGTACCGCGCCGGCACCGCGGCGGCAGGCGTGGCGGGGACGAGCTGGGCGCGCGCGGAGTGCGGCGCGGCGCAGGCCGCGAGCGCCAGAGCGACGGCCCACTTCCGCGTCCTGCGGCTCAGGACTTCGATCATCGAGGAGCTTCGGGGGACCGCGAGCGGACCGGGTGTACGGCGGGGAGGGAGCGCACCGGGGGCACGGCAGCCCGTGGACCGCGCGTCGAACGCGCGTACGAACCGACGGATAACAATGGACGAAGTGCGGGATCCTGTCAACGGAAGCGCCGGGGACCGCCGGACCCGGGACGAGTCCGGGTCCGGCGCGGGCGGGCTACACGATCTCCTGCAGGTGCAGCTCGAAGTTCAGGTTCTCGCCGGCCAGCGGGTGGTTGGCGTCCAGCACCACCCCGTCGTCCGAGACGCTGGCGACGGTGACCACCACCACCTGGTCGCCCTGTACCATCTGCAATTGCTGCCCGGGCTGCGGGTCGATGTTTTCCGGGAACTGGCCGCGGTCCACCACCAGCAC
>JAFAYN010000255.1 GCA_019240375.1 Gemmatimonadota bacterium | reverse complement strand
GGGGCAGGAGGACGTGGTGGTGGGGACCCCGACGGCAGGGCGGACGCGGCGCGAGGTGGAGGGGCTGATCGGCTTCTTCGTCAATATGCTCCCGCTGCGCGTGGAGCTGTCGGGGGAGCCGAGCTGGAGGGAGCTGCTGGGGCGGGTGCGCGAGGCGGCGCTGGGGGCGTACGCGCACCAGGATCTCCCCTTCGAGCGCCTGGTGGAGGAGCTGGCGAGCGAGCGCAGTCTGATCCACACCCCCTTCTTCCAGGTGACCTTCGCCCTGGACCGCAGCACGGACCCGGAGGCCCTCGCGCTGGGAGACCTCCTCGTCGAACCGCTCGGGAGCGGGGCGGGGGTGTCCAAGTTCGACCTGGATCTGAGCTTCGTGGACGAGGCCGCTGCCCTTCGAGGGGTGCTCACCTGTCGCGCGGCGCTGTTCGAGCCGGAGACGATCGCGCGCATGGGCACGCACCTGGGGCGGGTGCTCGAAGCCCTCGCGGCGGCTCCGCAGGCACGAGTCTCGGAGGTGCCCCTCCTCTCCGCAGCCGAGCGCGCGCAGCTGCTCGGGGAGGGGAGCGCCCCCCCGGAGCCGATCCCGCAGGGGTGCGTACACGAACTCTTCGCTGCGCAGGCGGCGCGGACGCCGCACGCCGTGGCGCTGGTCCACTCCGGAGGCACCTGGAGCTACACCGAGCTGGACGCGCGGGCCGATCGTCTCGCGCGTGCGCTGCGCCGGGAGGGTGTGGGTCCGGAGCAGGTCGTCGGGATCTTCCTGGAGCACTCGCTGGAGCTGGTAGCCGCCCTGCTGGGGACGCTCCGGGCCGGCGGGTGCTGTCTGCTCCTGGACCCGGAGCACCCCGCCGCGCGCAACGCCGCCCTGCTGGAAGACGCCGGAGTGCAGGTGGTCGTCGCGCCGGGCCACCTTCGGGAGCGGCTTCCACGGGCGCACACGGCCCTGCGGGTGCTCGATCCGGCGCAGGAAGGGGAAGGCTCCGGGGGCGGGGAGGAAGTCCCGCTCCCCTCGTGGAGCGTTCCCGAGAGCGCCGCGTACGTGATCTACACCTCCGGCTCGACGGGCACGCCCAAGGGGGTGCGGGTCTCGCACGCCGCGGCGGCGGCGCACCTGGTGGCCATCGGCGGGACGTACGGACTCTCGGCCGGGGAGCGGGTGCTGGCGTTCGCGGCGCAGACGTTCGACCCCTTCCTGGAGCAGACGCTGGCGCCGCTGCTGGTGGGCGCCTCGGTGGCACTGCGCGACCCGGGGGTCTGGACCCCCGCGGAGTTCGCCGAGCGGGTCGGCACGCTGCGCATCACCGTGGCGGACGTACCTCCCGCGTACCTGGCGCAGCTGGTGCGCGAGGGCACGGTGGCGTCGGAGCTGAAGCGGCAGCTGCGGCTGATGATCGTGGGCGGGGAGGCGCTGCCGTCGGTGCTGGTGCGCGCGTGGGAGGAGGTCGAGGGAGGTCCGGTGCGCCTGCTGAACGCGTACGGCCCCACGGAGGCGGTGGTGACCGCCACGGTGCAGGAGATCGGAGCGGGACGCAGCACGAGGTGGGGCGCGAGCGTACCGATCGGGCGTGCGGTGAGCGGGCGGGCGACGTACGTGCTGGATCCTGCCGGTGAGCCGGTGCCGGTGGGCGTACCCGGAGAGCTGTACGTCGGAGGGAGAGTGCTGGCGCGGGAGTACGTGGGACGCGCGCAGCAGACGTCGGAGAGCTTCGTGCCGGATCCGTTCTCGGGAGAGGCCGGGGCACGGCTGTACCGGACGGGAGACCGGGTGCGGTGGCTGACCGACGGTACGCTGGAGTACCTGGGCCGGATGGACGCGCAGGTGAAGGTGCGCGGCGTGCGGATCGAGCCGGGGGAGGTGGAGGCGGCGCTGCAGGTGCACCGGGCAGTGCGCGAGGCGGTGGCCGTGGTGCGCGAGGACGCACGCGGGGAGAAGCGGCTGGTGGCGTACGTGGTGCCGGAGGCCGGGACGGAGGTCACGCGAGCGGAGCTGCGGGCGCACCTGCGCGAGCGGGTGCCGGAGCACATGGTGCCGAGCGCGTTCGTGCTGCTGGAGCGCCTGCCGCTGAACGCGAATGGCAAGGTGGACCGCAGAGCGCTGCCGGTCCCCGAGCGCGCGGTCGAGGAAGCCTACGTGGGCCCGCGTACCGAGGCGGAAGCGATC
>JAFAYN010000253.1 GCA_019240375.1 Gemmatimonadota bacterium | reverse complement strand
TCCAGGGTGGAAAAGAGCCCCACCATGAAGAGCGGCCCCGTTTCGGCGGCGCGCCCCACGGACGAGGCCAGCAGTTCCAGGAGCCGCGCGCGGAAGACGGCCATGTGCACCAGCTCCCCCTCCGCCGCGCCCTTGCGGGCCAGTGAGGAGACGAAGAGCACGCCCAGCCAGAGGGCCAGCTTGTCGCGGCCGGCGAGCTGCACCGCGTGGCGGATGGACTGGATGTCGCGCCCCCCGAAGTGCGCCGAGTTGACCAGGCGGAGGAGCTTGAAGGAAAGGGACGGGTCCGACCCGAACGCCTCCTCGATCGCCGCGGCGGACACCGTCTCGTCGCGCAGGAGGTTGAGGAGGCGCAGGACGTTCCCCTGCTCCACGGAAAGGTGCTTGCGCGAGAGCGTTTCCGGCCGCGCGAAGAAGTACCCCTGGAAGAGGGTGAACCCCAGCTCGGTGCAGAGCTTCCGGACGGCGTCGTCCTCCACCCGCTCCGCCAGCAGCACCTTGCCGAAGCGGCCCAGCGCGCGGACCGAGTCCCGGATCTGTGCGGGGGAGAGCCCCAGCACGTCCACCTTGATGGTGTCGGCGAACTCCAGGAGCGGGGCGCGGGCCGGGTCGTAGACGAAGTCGTCCAGCGCCAGCCGGTACCCCGCGGTACGCGCCGCCTCGCACGCCTGCAGGACCTCCCGGTCGGCGGGGACGGTCTCCAGCACCTCCAGCACCACGGTGCGCGGGTCGAACAGCTTCCACGAGCGGTCCACCAGGAAGGAGCGGGGGAAGTTGACCCACGCCTGCGCCCCCTCGGTGATCCGCTCCACCCCCAGGTCGGCCAGGGTGCCTGCCAGGACCTCGGAGGTCATCTGCTCGACCGCCGTGCCGCCGGCGCCGGTGGCCCCCAGGTGGCTGCGGTACAGCAGCTCGTACCCCACCACCCGCCGCTCCAGGTCCAGGATCGGCTGGCGGGCCACCAGCACGTCCACGTCCCCGGCCGGCTCTTCCTGCGTGCCGCTCATCGTCCCAGCCCCAGCGTCTCCAGCAGGCGGACCATCTCCTCCATCTTGAAGGGCTTGGTCAGCGCGGGGCGCCCGGTGGACACCCCCTGCCGCTCCCGCACCCTCCCCAGGTCGCCCGTCATCAGGGCGGTGCGCCCCGCCAGCGAGGGGAGCTCTTCCAGCCTTTCCAGCAGCCGCACCCCGTCGCCGGGCATGCGCGCGTCCACCAGCGCCACGTCGAACTCCTGCTGGTTCGCGAGGGTCCACGCCTCCTCCGCGTCGGCGGCGGTGGTGACCCGGTGGCCGCGGCGCTCCAGGTACATGCGGAGCGCCATGCGCAGCGTCGCCTCGTCGTCGGCCAGCAGCACGTGCAGCGGACGCTGGGGGGAGGGGGCGGCCCCGGTGGCCTGCACCTGCGGGCGGGGCTGGGCGCGCGTCTGGATCTCCCCGGCGCGCGGCAGCTCCACCACCAGGGTGGTGTTGCGCCCCTCCTCGCTCTCCATCCAGATCTCGCCGAAGTGGTCGCGCACGATCCCCGCGGCCACCGACAGCCCCAGCCCGGCGCTGCTCTCGCCGGCGGTGAAGATCCGGCTCAGGTGGTCGCGGGGAACCCCGGGGCCGTTGTCGTACACGGCCAGGCTGATCCCGCGCGACGTTTCGCGGCTCCGGATCACCAGCAGCCGCGTCCCCTCCCGCTTCGCCAGGGCGCGCTCGGCGTGCAGCACCAGCTCCAGCACCATCTGCTGCAGCGCGCCCGGGTCGCCCGCCACGGGCGAGAGCGGCTCCTGCAGGTCGGTGCGCACCTCGATCCCGCCGGAGGCCAGGGCGTAGCGCTGCGTTTCCAGGATGTCGTGGACCGCCACGTTCAGGTCCACGCGGGTCCGGCTGTCCCCGCCCTGGTTGCGGATCATCGACACCAGCCGGTCCATGACCGTGGTGATCCGGTCGCACTCGGCCACGATCAGCTCCAGCGCGTGGCGGTGCGAATCGCTCGCCGCGTCGCGGATCAGGAGCTGCGCGAAGCTGCGGATGGAGGCGAGCGGGTTGTTCACCTCGTGCGCCAGCCCGGCGGCGAGCTGGCCGATGGAGGCCATCCGCTCGGCGTTCCTGCGCCGCTCCTGCTCGGCCGCCAGCGCGGTGCGGTCCTCCAGCAGCACCACCCCCCACGCGGTCCCCTCCGCCCATACCGAGCGAAGGAGGATGCGCGCGGTGCGTGCGCCGCTCCCGCCCGCGATCTCCGCCTCCGTGTCCACCTCCACCGGGGCGGAAGGGGTCGCGGCGCGGTAGCGGGCGCCCTCCCCGCTCCGCTCCAGCACCGGCGCCAGCTCGCGGAAGAAGTCGCGCCCCGCCAGCGGCGCCGCGGCCTCGCCCCATCGGGCCGCTTCGGACGGGTTGACGTAGCGGACCCGTCCCTCCGCGTCGAGAAGGAGCACTCCCGTTTCCACCGCGTCCGCGAAGCCGCGGATCAGGGGGTGGAAGGCAGCGACGGTGCTGCCGTCGGAAGGGCGGCGGTTGGGCATCGATCTACCGGGTTGCAGGATCGGTTTCCTTCTCAGGTTTCAAGTATCGGACACGCCTGCCGAAACTTTGCTCGTACGGTACGCAGGCGCCAGCGGCGCGGGGCGGACCGGGACGTTTCCCCCCCACCCCGACTTCTGAACGGGCGCATGGACGACCTTCTCAGGGATTTCCTGACCGAGAGCGCCGAGAACCTGGTGCGTCTCGACCGCGAAATCGTAGAGCTGGAGCAGACTCCGGACGATCGCGAGCTCCTCAAGAGTATCTTTCGCACCATCCACACAATCAAGGGAACGTGTGGCTTCCTCGGGCTCGAGCGCCTGGAAGCCGTCGCCCACGCCGCCGAAAACGTCCTCGGCCTCCTCCGCGACGGGACGATCCAGGTGCAGTCCGCCGTGGTCAGCGACGTGCTGGCCGCGGTGGACGTCGTCAAGGAGATCCTCGACGGCCTGGAGCGCTCCGACGCCGAGCCGCAGGGCGACGACTCGGCCCTGGTGGCCCGGCTGCAGCGCTGGCTCGGCGACGGGGACGACGACGACCCCGCGGCGCTCGAGGCGCTCTTCCTGAACGCCCGCCCCGGGGCCCGGCCCACTCCGATCCCCGCCCCGGCCACGGCTCCGGAGCCCTCGCCCGAGCCCCGGCCGGCCGAGGCACAGGCATCCTCCGTACCACAGGCGAGCGCGGAAGCGCCGTCCGCCGCGGGGAAGCCCGCGGCGGAGCCCGGAGAGCGGAGCGAATCCCGCGCCAGCGTGGCCGACGCCTCGCTCCGCATCGGCGTTTCCATCCTGGACCTGCTGATGAACCTGGCCGGGGAGCTGGTGCTCACCCGCAACCAGCTCTCGCAGCTCGCGCAGGGCGACGACGACTCGCGCTACCACCTCCCCCTGCAGCACCTGAACCGCGTCACCTCCGACCTCCAGGAGGCGGTGATGCGCACCCGGATGCAGCCGGTGGGGAACGCGTGGGGGAAGCTGCCGCGCCTGGTCCGCGACCTGGCGCAGGCCAGCGGCAAGCAGATCGACCTGGTGATGACCGGGGCCGAGACGGAGCTGGACCGCCAGATCCTGCAGGCGATCCAGGACCCGCTCACCCACATGGTGCGCAACTCGGGCGACCACGGGATCGAGGCCGCCGCCGTGCGCCGCGCTGCCGGGAAGCCGGAGCGCGGGACCATCCGCCTGGACGCCTACCACGAGGGCGGCCACATCGTCATCGAGATCCGTGACGACGGCAAGGGGCTGGACGTGGACGCCATCCGCCGCAAGGCGGTGGAGCGCGAGCTGGTGCGCCCCGAGGCCGCCGCGGCCCTGTCCGACGCGCAGGTGTTCCGCTTCATCTTCGAGCCCGGGTTCTCCACGGCCGAGAAGATCACCAACGTTTCCGGCCGGGGCGTGGGGATGGACGTGGTCCGCAGCAACATCGAGCGGATCGGCGGCACCATCGAGCTTTCCTCCACCCGGGGGAAGGGGTCCACCTTCCGCATCAAGATCCCGCTGACGCTCGCCATCCTTTCCGCGCTGATCGTGGGGAGCGGCGACCAGTCGTTCGCCATCCCGCAGATCGGGGTGGTAGAGCTGGTGCGGGTGGGCGAGGAGAACCGGGTGCTGATCGAGGACGTCAACGGCACCCTCTTCTACCGGCTGCGCGAGACGCTCCTCCCACTGGTCCGCCTGTGCGACGTGCTGCGCGTCCCCCACCGCGAGAGTGAGGGGGAGAGCATCGTCGTCTGCCAGGTGGGGGCGCACCGCTTCGGGCTGGTGGTGGACGAGATCTTCGACACGCACGAGATCGTGGTGAAGCCGATCGGGCGGATGGTCAAGGAGATCCCCTGCTACAGCGGGACCACCATCCTGGGCGACGGGCGCGTGATCATGATCCTGGACGCCCCGGGGATCGCCACCCTCACGGGGGTGACGGAGCAGTCGGAGCGTGCGGGCGACCAGTCGGGGGCGGGGATCGCCGGGCTGTCGTCGGACGAGGACAGGGTCCCGCTGGTGGTGTTCACCGCCGGGGGCGAGACGCCCCGCGCCGTGCCGCTGGCGCTGGTGTCGCGGCTGGAGAAGTTCCCCACCTCGTCCATCGAGGCGGCGGACGGGCGCTGGCTGGTGCAGTACCGCGGCTCGCTCCTCCCGCTGGTGGCGGCCTCGCCGGAGCTGGACGTGCGCGGCGACGACGAGCGGCCGGTGATCGTGTTCACCGACGGCACCCGCTCCATGGGGCTGGCCGTGGGCGAGATCCACGACATCGTGGAGGATCGGCTGCGCATCGAGATGGAGTCCGACGCGCCGGGGGTGATCGGGACGGCGGTGATCGTCGGCCGGAGCACCGAGATCATCGACATCAACCACTACCTGCGCCGGGCCAGCTCCGAGTGGTTCGGGGCGCAGCGGACCTCCCCGGTGCGCAGCCGGGTGCTCCTGGTGGACGACTCGCCCTTCTTCCTGAACGTGGTGGGGCCGGCGCTGCGGGCCTCCGCGTTCGAGGTGGCCACCGCCAACGACGGCGCCGAGGCGCTGGAGCGGCTGGAGCGCGGCGAGCGGTTCGACGTGATCGTGTCGGACGTGGACATGCCCCGGATCGACGGCTTCGAGCTGGCGCGCCGGGTCACCGCCAACCCCGCCTGGGCGGAGATCCCGATCCTGGCGCTGACCGGGCGCGGGGCCTCGGACCGGGAGACCGGGCTGAGCGCGGGGTTCTGCGAGTTCCTGCCCAAGTTCAATCGTGACGTGGTCATCGAGGCGGTCCGCGCCGCCGCGTCCGGAGCCTACAGCCAGAAGGAGGTGACGGTATGATCTATCCCGCAGATCCGGAGCGGGTTCGCCGGGGCGACGCCCCGCGCAGCGGCTACGTCTCGTTCCGTCTGGCCGACCAGTGGCTCGGCCTCCCGGTGGTCCTGGCGCAGGAGGTCCTGGCGCCGCAGCGGATCTCCCCGATCCCGCTGGCTCCCGCCGACGTGGCGGGGTTCCTGAACCTCCGCGGCCAGATCGTGACCGCGGTGGACCTGCGGATCCGCCTGGGGCTCCCCCTCCGCGGCGAGGGGGAGGGCGCCATGAACATCGTGGTGCGCGACGGCGAGGAGCTGTTCTCGTTCCTGGTGGACGAGGTGGGCGACGTGGTGGAGGTGGGGACGGACCAGATCGGCGAGGTCCCCGCCACCCTGGACGAGCAGTGGAAGGCGTGCTGCCAGGGGGTGATCCGCCTGGAGCGCGGGCTGCTCCTGATCATGGACCCCGCGCGGCTGCTCAACCCGGTGGAGGCCGCGGCCTGACCGCGTCCCACCGCCGGAGATCCACCCGCAGGGCGGCCCCGAAAGGGCCGCCCTGCGTCGTTCCGGCCCCGGCGCGGGCGGGTAAAGCCGTGTCCGAGAACTGCCGATACCCGTAGATGAAGACACGCCTCGCACCGGCGCAGGCACCCCATCGATCCGAGGCGGAATGAAGCACAAAGTCCTGATCGTCGACGACGACCTGTTCTCGCGGAAGATCCTGAGGAAGCTGCTGCGGGCGTTCCCGTGCACCATCCTCGAGGCGGCGGACGGGCTGCAGGCGCTGCAGGTGATCGCCACGGAGGCGCCGGACCTGGTCTTCCTCGACGTGAACATGCCCGTCCTGGACGGGCTGCAGACGCTTCAGGAGATCCGCTCGTCCCCCGTCCACGCGCGCCTCCCCGTGGTCTCGGTCTCGGCCAACACCGAGCGCGACCTGGTGATGGAGCTGATCCAGCTGGGGCTGGCGGGGTTCCTGGTGAAACCTTTGCGCCCGGGTGAAACGTACAGGCGCCTGGACGTGCTCTTCCAGCGCCTCAAGAACACCGCGCCCTCGGGCTCCGCGATGCACGGTCCGGACGGGCAGGCGCGCAAGCAGCGCCTCCTGCTGATCGACTCGGACCCCAACTTCCGGGAGTTCGCCCGCTCCCTGCTCGACTGCCACTTCGAGGTGCTGGAAGCCTCGACCGGGGCGGTGGGGCTGCAGCTCTTCAACGACTTCGAGCCGGGGCTGGTCTGCGTCAGCGAGCGGCTGGAGCTGCTGGGCGCGCAACGGCTGCTGCAGATGATCCGCGGCGTCCGGTCGAGCTTCGCCCCGAGGATCTTCCTGCTGAGCGAGTCGGGCGAGGCGCCCGCGATCCAGCAGCCGCTCCTGGACGGCGTCATCCGCCGCTCCTTCATCCCGGACGCCTTCGACCGGGAGCTGCGGCGCACGCTGCTGGTGGGGGAATCGGCGGCGGCGACCATCGTCGCCCTCCTGCGCGGGAGCCTGCGGGCCGAGCTGATCACCGCCACGCAGCAGTCGATCGGGGTGATGACCTCGCAGGACGTGGCCGTGCGCGAAGGCGAGGCGGCCCCGCCGCCGGCCGGGCGGGTGCTCCGCACCCGGACGGAGCTGACGCTCCCGGACGGCTCGGTGACCGTGGGGGTAGGGCTCCTGGTCGGCGAGGACGACGCCCTCCGGATCGGCCGCAAGATCCTGGGGGAGGATGCCCCGCTGGACCAGGGGGCGGGGGGCGCGGTGGCCGAGCTGGTCAGCGCCATCGCAGGGCGGGTGTGCGCCTCGTTC
>JAFAYN010000204.1 GCA_019240375.1 Gemmatimonadota bacterium | reverse complement strand
GGTGTGGTGGTGGTGGACGTGGACGGTCAGCTGATCGTCGGGAACCGGCAGGAGCTGAAGCAGAAGGTGCTGGACGAGCTGGAGGGCGGGGAGCGCAAGTTCCTGATCGACTTCGCCAACACCGGGTACATCGACTCGTCGGGCCTGGGCGTGCTGGTCAGCCTTTCCAAGAAGATCCGCGAGCAGGGTGGCGAGCTGCGCCTGGCCAACCTCAACGAGGACCTTCGCACCCTGTTCGAGCTCACCAAGCTGGACACCCTCTTCAACATCGCGGACTCCCGGGACGAGGCGCTCCAGTCGCTCTGAGACGTCCGGTACCAGGGATGCGCTTGGTTCCCCGAGAAGATCCGTTGGGACAACCGCACGAGCAGGAAGAGAGCGGCGGGCGGGAAGCGGAGGGCTCCACGGCGTTCGTCCTGGAGCTCCCGAGCGACCTGCGCGTCATCGAGGGAGCGGTCGCCTACCTGGTGAACCGCTGCCGCGAGGTGGCGTTCGACGGCTCGCGCCTGAACCTCAACTTCCGCGTGGGGATGTGCGAGGCGCTCGCCAACGCGGTCGTCTACGGGAACCGGCGCGACCCTGAAAAGCGGGTCCGCGTGGAGGTCGACCTGAGCTCCGCGCGGATCGTCGTCCGCATCACCGACCAGGGGAACGGCTTCGATCACCGGGCCGTCCCCGATCCCACCCACCCGGACAACCTGGAGCGCTCGGGCGGGCGTGGGATCTTTCTGCTGTACAAGCTGATGGACGAGGTGGAGTACAACGAGCGCGGCAACGAGGTGCGCTTCGTCCTCCACCGGCAGGGCCCGCGCCGGGCCTCCAGCGCCTGACCTCCGTATGAGCCCCCGCCTCAGCTCCCCCGTCGCACTCCCCGCCGTGGCCCGCGAGGTCCTGGACGACTTCCGCCGCGAGTCCGGCCGGGAGGTGCGCGTCTGGATGCGCACGGAAGAGGGGTGGACGCCCGCCGGCCCCGCCGACGACCCGGAGGAGCACGGCCCCGGCCCGTCTGCCGCCGAGGTGGAAGACTGCGCGGGGGGGGCGTACCGGGTGGAGGTGATCGGCGTCCCCGCCGACGAAGCGCGCCCCACCGCCCGCTTCCTCGCCGCCATGCTGGCGCGGGTGCTCCGGCACGACGCGGAGGTGCGCTCCATCAGCCGCGAGATCGCCGAGCGCTACGAGGAGATCACGCTGCTGTACTCGATCAGCGAGATCCTGGGGTCGGTGATCTCGCTGGAAAGCGCAGCGGGGACCATCCTGGAGGAGGTGATCGGGATCCTGGGCGCCCGCCGCGCCGCGCTCTGGGTGTACGACCCCGAGAGGAGCGTGCTGAACCTGGCGGCGGTGGTGGGCGGCGACGGCCACCGCGGCCCGATCGCGGTGGGGGACGCCTGCTCGGTGACGGCGCAGGTGTTCCGCGACTGCCGCCCGGTGCTCCTGGGGCCGGGCGAGGAGTACCCCCGTCCCGGGTGCGACCCGGCGCAGGTGCAGCGCGGCTCCTTCCTGTCCGTCCCCATGAGCTACACCCCGCCGGAGGGGGACACGCGCACCATCGGGGTGATCAACCTGGTGGGGCGGGGGACCTCCGATGCGTTCTCGGCCGGGGACCTCAAGCTCCTGTCCGCCATCGCCAGCCAGATCGGGGCGGCGGTGGAGAACAACCGGCTGATCGCCGAGAGCGTGCGCCAGGAGCGGCTGGAGCGCGAGATGGAGCTGGCGCACGACCTCCAGCTCAAGCTCCTCCCCCCGGTGGAGCAGTTCGACGGCTACGCGCAGGTGGCGGCGCGCTGCGTCCCCGCCGAGTCGGTGGGCGGCGACTTCTACCACCTGTTCCGGCTCCCGGGCGGGCGCCTGGGGGTGGTGATCGGCGACGTGTCGAGCCACGGCTTCGGCGCGGCGCTGATCATGGCGCTGACCATGAGCGCGGTGGCGATCCACGCCGGCGAGGGCGACCCCCCCGCCGAGGTGCTGCGCCGGGTGCACCGGACGCTGATCGACGAGCTGGAAACCACCGAGATGTACCTGACCCTCTTCTACGGGGTGATCTCCCCCGCGGAGGGGACCATCGTCTACGGCAACGCCGGGCACGGCCACGCCTTCCGCGTCACCGGTGACGGCACCGCCGAGCGGCTGCGCGCCACCGACCCGCCGCTGGGGATCGTGGACCTGGACTCGTACCACGAGGCGAGCGCGCCCTGGACCGCGGGGGAGGACATGCTCTTCCTCTTCACCGACGGCCTTTCCGACGCGCTGGAGGCCGGGGAGATCGAGGGCGAGCGGATGATCCTGGACGAGGTGGTCCGGGCGCGGGGGAGCAGCCCGCGCGAGGCGATCGACCGCGTGTTCCGCCTGCACGGAGGCCCAGGCGACACCCCGGCCGACGACCGCACGGCGGTTCTCGTCCGATTCTGACGCTCTTCCCGTGCTCCCCCGACCGATGCACCGAACCGTCGCAGCTTCCCGTGGACCAGCCCTTCTCGTGACCCGGGGAGGGTTTTTCGTATGAGGGCGCCGCGAAGGGAGGACGGGGAGCGGCACCGCGCCAAGCGCTCGCTGGGGCAGAACTTCCTGGTGGACGCCAGCGTCCAGCGTGCGATCGTGGAATCGCTGGGGGCGGGTCCCGCCGACGAGGTGCTGGAGATCGGGCCGGGGCAGGGGGCGCTGACCCGGCACCTGGCGGGGACGGTGCGCCGGCTGGTGCTGGTGGAGCTGGACAACGACCTGGCCCCGCGCCTGAAGGCCCAGTACGCGGGGGACCCCTCGGTGGAGGTGGTGCACGCGGACATCCTGGACGTGCCGCTGGAGCGGGTGTCGGACGATCCCGCGGCGCTGCGGGTGATCGGGAACATCCCCTACAACATCACCACGCCGATCCTCTTTTCGCTGCTGGAGCGCCGCCCCCGCCCGCGCGAGATCGTGCTGATGGTGCAGCGCGAGGTGGCGGACCGGATCGTGGCGGAGCCGGGGAGCCGGGCGTACGGGGCGCTGGCGGTGGGGGTGCAGACGGTCGCCGACGCCGAGCGGGTGCTGAACGTGGCGCGCGGCTCCTTCCGCCCCGTTCCCGACGTGGAGTCCACGGTGGTCCGCATCGTCCCGCACGCCCCACCCCGGATCACCCCCGAGGACGAGACGGAGGTGCGGCGGCTGACCCGCGCCGCCTTCGGGCAGCGGCGCAAGCAGTTCCAGCGCATCCTCCGCGACGCCTACCACCTTGCTCCCGAGGCGGTGGAGGCGCTGGGCGCCGGGCTGGGGGTGGACCTGCGCGACCGGCCGGAGACCTTCTCGCCCGGGCAGTTCGTCGCGCTGGCGCGGGCGCTGGAGGAAAGCCGCCGGAAGGGGTAGCGGAGAGCGTTGACGCGGGCCGGGGCGCGATTTATTTTGTGAATGTTTTCACAAGCTGTTGCGCGTCCGCTCTCGTGGTGCCGTGGGTTTGCAGCGCATGAAGAAGATCTCCGAATCGACCGTACGCAGGCTGTCGCTCTACCTCCGCTTCCTCCAGGAAGCCTCCGACGGCGGCCTCGACACTATCTCCAGCGACGAGCTGGCGCAGCGCGGCGGCACCACCTCCGCGCAGGTCCGCAAGGACCTTTCCTTTTTCGGGTCGTTCGGGAAGCGGGGGCTGGGGTACTCGGTCCCCGAGCTCCTGCGCCAGATCCAGGAGATCCTGGGGCTGTCGCGGAGCTGGAAGGTGGCGCTGGTGGGGGCGGGGAAGATCGGCTCCGCCCTCTTCTCGTACCGCGACTTCCAGCTCCGCGGCTTCCACATCCGCGCCGTCTTCGACACCGACCCCACCAAGGTGGGCGCCGCCTGGGGCGACCTCACCGTCCGGGACGACGGCGAGATGGACGCCGCCCTCCGCGAGCAGGGGATCGACATGGTGATCGTGGCCGTCCCCGCCGAAGCCGCCCAGGGCGTGGTGGACCGCGTGGTGAAGGCCGGCGTCCGCGCCATCCTCAACTTCGCCCCGATCCGCCTGCGCGTCCCCTCCAGCGTAGCCCTCCGCAACGTCGACATGACGGTGGAGCTGGAAGGGTTGTCGTTCGCCCTGATCAACCGCTGACGGCAGGCCCTCACCCCGGCGCTTCGCGCCACCCCTCTCCCAATTCTGGGCGAGGGGTAATTGTTTTGGTGTCTTGCAGTTAAGCCTATCCCCCGCTTGCGTGGGAGGTTCGGGGAGGGGGCTGCTCCCTCGGTTGCGCCGGGGCGCGGGGGGCCGCTATCTTCCCGCCCATGGTTACCCGGACTACTCCCGCGCAGGGCCGGATTCGCGTCACTTCGGAGATCGGAACGCTCCGCAGGGTGATCTGCCACACCCCCGGATCGGAGCTGCTGGCGGTCACCCCCTCCAACCGTGAGCAGTTCCTCTACGACGACATCATCGACGTGGAGCAGGCGCGGCGCGAGCACCACCGCTTCCGCGCCATCCTGTCGCGCTTCGCCGAGGTGCTGGAGGTGCGCGAGCTCCTGCTCGACATCATCGACGAGCCGGAGGTGCGGCGCTTCCTGATGACGCGGGTGATGGAGGTCTCCTCGTCCGAGCCGCTGGGCGGCGAGGTGGCGGAAACCCCCGGGGCCGAGCTGATCCGGATGTTCATCGAGGGGAAGGAGTCGCCGCAGGGGCCGATCTCCAGGCTCCTCCACAAGGTGTCGTACGAGCTCCCCCCGCTCCCCAACCTGTTCTTCACCCGCGACGCCGCGATGGTGGTGAACGAGGGGGTGATCATCGGGGCGATGAAGTACGCGGTGCGCTGGACCGAGGAGCTGCTGATGAAGGCGCTCTTCTCGTACCACCCCCTCCTCGGCAACCGGGGAATGATCTACGACGGCGCCGAGGAGCACCGGAGCGACTACACCATCGAGGGGGGCGACGTCCTGATCCTCCGCCCCGACCTGGCGATGGTCGGGCTGTCCGAGCGCTCTTCCCCGGCGGCGATCGAGGGGCTGGTGGACGGGCTGCGCGACACCGCGGGGGTCGAGCACGTGCTGGTGGTCGTCCTCCCCGCCGAGAGTCCGGCGATCCACCTGGACATGATCCTGACCATGGTGGACCGGGAGCACTGCGTGGTGTACCCGCCCTACTTCTTCGGGCCGGCGCGCCTCCCGGTGCTGTACTACCGCCCCGACCGGAAGGGCGTCCGCGAGCACTCCGACGCCTTCGCCGCGCTCCGCAAGGTGGACCTCCCGCTGGAGCCGATCTGCTGCGGCGGGCACCACCCCACCACCCAGGAGCGCGAGCAGTGGTCCAGCGGGTGCAACTTCGTCGCGGTCCGCCCCGGCGTGGTGCTGGGGTACACGCGCAACGAAGCGACCATGCGGGAGATGGAGAAGGAAGCAGGATACAGGGTGGTCAACGCGCTCGACTTCCTCACCGGCGACGTGGACCTGCACGACGACACGAAGGCGGTGATCGCCTTCGAGGGGGCGGAGCTGGTGCGTGGCGGGGGCGGCGGGCGCTGCATGACCCTCCCCGTGCTGCGCGAGGAGGCCTGGTGAGCGGGATCGCCTTCGAGCGGGGCGGATCGCTGACCGAGCGCGCCCTGCGGCTGCTGGAGCACGAGCCGCTGCACACCGCCGTGCTCGCCACCCGGGTGCTGGGGATCTCCGGCGACCCGCGGGCGGCGGCCGCGGCGGTCTTCGCGCTGCTGGGGATGGACCCCCGCTTCTCGGTCTCGGCCGACGGGGTGTGGTCGCTGGGGAAGGCCGCTCCGTCCCGCCGCCGTCTCCGCGACGAAAAGTTCGTGGTGGTGGACGTGGAGACCACCGGCGGGTCGCCGGGCGGCGGGCACCGCGTCACCGAGGTGGCGGCGGTGTGCGTGGAGGGCGGGGAGATCCGTGAAAGCTTCGCCACCCTGGT